>NZ_JCBDGX010000058.1:0-7457 GCF_059834345.1 Vibrio sp. R11-SG3-ISO3-SZ | reverse complement strand
CTTCGCGCGTATTGTCATCAAAACGAATTGTGCCTTCAAAAGGCTGAAAATTGATCGCCTGCAACAACCCCGACAGCGTATATGCGCCGCCGCCCAAGAAGTTTTTCAGCGCCACCGGCGTATTGGCGGTCACCTGCGCGCCAAAACCCGCGGTCGCAATATTAATGAAGTGACGCTCGTTGGCTTTGGCGGCATCCACTCGGTAACTCTCTCCACTAAGCGCCAGCTTGAGGGCTTGATACGGGGAATCGGTCGGAATATGACAGGCAGTGGCAAAATCATTGGCCGTGCCAAGTGGTAACACCGCCACCTCCAACGCCAGTTGATGTTTGAGAATCGCGTCAACCACTTCATTCACCGTCCCATCACCGCCTCCTGCAATCACCCGGGTGACCTGCTGCTCAGCGGCTTCGTACACGAGGCGCTCAATATCTCCTGCTTCCCATGTTGGCCGTACTTCGAGCGTATGGCCTTCTTTGCGCAGGGCCATCACCGCATCGCGAATATCTTGTTGCGCCGCTTTTTTTCCGTTGAGTAGTAGTCGAGTGGTCATGTCAGTGTCCTGTAGTTGTCTTGGCAGAGGTGACGCTAAACCCGTAGGCTTATGGCTCGATTATAGAGAATAACATCGCCGACGAAAAAGCCTCACCGGTCAGTTCACCGTTAATTACCCATAATTTTGACAAAAGTCATTTGCAAAAGACGCTGTTTTTCACAAAAGAATTCAGCTCGATAATGGCCGCCACTGAACACATCATTGAGAATGAAAGTATGCCTATTGCTCTTTTTGCTCTAACCCTCAGTGCGTTTGCCATCGGCACCACTGAGTTTGTCATCGTTGGGTTGATCCCAACCATGGCCGCTGACTTATCGGTCTCGCTGCCCTCAGCCGGTCTGCTGGTCAGCTTATACGCCCTTGGCGTTGCCGTCGGCGCCCCTGTGCTGACCGCGCTGACGGGAAACTGGCCCCGTAAGACGGTACTATTGACCGTCATGGCCCTGTTTGTCGCGGGTAACCTGCTGGCTTGGCAAGCGCCAGGTTACAACACCCTGGTGGCAGCTCGGATCCTAACGGGTCTTGCTCACGGCGTGTTTTTCTCGATTGGCTCGACCATCGCCACAGGTTTGGTGTCCAAAGAGAAAGCCGCCAGCGCCATCGCGATCATGTTTACTGGCCTCACGGTCGCCTTGGTGACGGGAGTGCCTCTTGGCACCTACATCGGTCAGACGTTTGGCTGGCAAGCGACCTTCTTGATCGTCGCCATCTTGGGTCTCATCGCTTGGGTAGGAAGTGCGCTCTTAGTACCCAGTAACCTGAAACAGCCTCCGGCGACCAAACTCTCCGCACAACTGAGCGTACTGACTCAGCCTCGCTTACTGCTGGTCTATGCGATCACGGCACTGGGTTATGGCGGCACCTTTACCGCGTTCACCTACCTTGCGCCCATTTTGCAGGAAGTGTCCGGCTTTGAAGCCAGCTCTGTCGGCCTCATCATGTTGGTGTATGGCGTGTCTGTCGCGTTTGGCAACATTTGGGGTGGAAAGATGGCCGATACCATGGGGCCCATCAAAGCGCTAACGATCATTTTCACTGGCCTTGGCGCCGTACTTTTGGTGTTCAACTTTGCCGCTTACGAACCGATTGCCGCGGTGGTGACGATTCTTATCTGGGGTGCGTTTGCGTTTGGTAACGTCCCGGGGCTACAAGTGTACGTGGTGAACTTAGCCGAGCGTTATACGCCTGATGCCGTAGACGTCGCCTCCGGACTCAACATCGCGGCCTTTAACGTCGGTATCGCTCTGGGCTCTTGGGGTGGGGGTTTAGTCGTTGAACAAACTGGGCTGATGAACACACCTTGGGTCGGCGCTATTGTTGTCGCTCTGGCACTCCTGCTGACTCGCTTTAGCGGCGTGCTAGACCGCCGAACTCAATGGGCAAAAATCTAACGCCCTCTCGATAACCAAGAGGCTCCACTCTCTTGGCGAGCCATAATGACCAACCAAAAACCAATCAGGCCAGCGTTACGCTGGCCTGATTGGTTTACTTCACTCGCATCACGCGATGTTTAACGTTCGAGAGTTCTATCTCAAGCACCTGAGAGCGCTTCATCTCACTCACTCTCGCTAACTGCTCGCTAGGGTAACCTTTGCGTTTCATCCATTGCATTGGCTCGTTAAAGCTGTCTTCATTGACGATAAACGCCTCACCTTTGTTGCGCCCTGAGAACACATTCACCACCCAGACACGGGACTGGAACTCCAGCACCTCACGCAATTCGGATTTGGTCGACGCCCACCACTGACCGATTGATCCCAACATATGGCTCCTTTGTCCTAGCTCACCCATAACCAAACACCGACACCCATCATTAAGGTGCCCGCTATTCGGTTCATCAATCGGACATTATGCGATTGACCTAGCATGCGTTTCAAGCCTTTACCACCTGTGGCGTAGAGCGTCATGCAAACAAACTCAAACAGCAGAATGATCGATACCAGCACCACCAATTGCGGTGTCAGCGCCACCGATTGATCGATAAAGGGTGGCAGCAGAGAAATCATAAACGCCCAGCCTTTCGGGTTGGCAATCGCGGTCACAAAACCTTGTACCACCAAATCCCAGTCACTGTGAGGGGCTGATTCGACCGTCTCATCAAGATTTAAAGCGAGCTTGCCTCTCGAGCGCCACATCTGAATCCCTAAATAGAACAGATAGCCGCCCCCGAGTACCTTAAGCGCGGTAAATAGCCATGGGTAATTGAGCATCACCGCGGCGATACCGAGCACCGCCGCCACCGCCACCAAACCCACGCCGATCAACTCACCCACCATCATCCACAAGGTACGACGATAACCAATGCTCATCCCCAGCGTCAGCGCCAATGTCATGCACATGCCGGGCGTAATAGAGACAAAAAAGAAAGTGGGAATAAACATCCCTAATAAAGCGGTGTTGATCATGAAAAAAGCCTGATGATGTCATTCTATAATGGCCGAGAGTAACAAGATTTTTCTTGCGAGGCTCGACAAAAATGCACCTAAGGTCGCTGTTCACGGCGATTACGCCGACATAGGCAATAAAGTGAATAAAATATGCTTATCTATGCATTTTCTAAATCAATCAAGTGGACACATCGTCTCTATTCCCATGCGGTGAGAAGAAGCCAAGTATTAATGGTCGGGATTTTAACTGTTAAAAACAATAAAAATACGTCAATTAATTTACATTAAGACGTTAACCTGGCGTTAAATACTGACAAATAGCAGTGACCCAGGTCACATCTCCTTATCGTCAGCGCTTTTTCGCTTTCTGATTTTTCATCCTGCCTGCTAACCTCCCTGCCCGCCTTAAAGTGAATTTTAGGCGCATAACTATAAGGAGTGTTCACTATGAATACCAAGAAACCCATGTCGCTAACCGGCCGAGTGATTTTCGGTATGGTTACAGGTATCTTGACAGGATTTGCAATTCGCACCCTCTTTGCCGACAACGGATTTGTCGACACATACATCGTCAATGGACTGTTTGAAGTTGGTGGCCAAATATTTGTTGCCAGCTTAAAAATGCTTGTTGTTCCTCTCGTTTTTGTTTCACTGGTGTGTGGCACAAGCTCACTGAAAGATCTTTCTACACTGGGCCGCATGGGCGGCAAAACCTTAGGGTTTTACATTGTCACCACGGCGGTTGCCATCACGCTTGCGCTGACCATGGGTAACCTGTTCCAACCAGGTGCAGGCGCTGATCTTACGGCAGCAAGCTCATTCCAGTCCGCCGAAGCACCATCACTGGGCCAGGTGATCATTAACATGTTCCCGACCAACCCAATCAGCGCAATGGCAGAAGGTAAAACTCTGCAAGTGATCGTTTTTGCGGTGTTATTTGGCGTTGCCATCAGCGCGGCGGGCAAGCCAGGTGAGCGCATTGCAGCGTTCTTCTCTGATCTCAATGAAGTGATCATGAAACTGGTGGCGATTTTGATGAACTTGGCGCCGTTTGGCGTGTTCTTCTTGATGGCGAAACTGTTTACTGGTCTGGGTCTTAGCGCCATCATCAACTTGGCGGAGTACTTCCTTGTCCTTGCTGGCACCTTGATTTTGCACGGTTTAGTCACTTACAGCGTGATGCTGAAAGGCTTCACCGGTCTGAGTCCTATCACCTTCTTGAAGAAGATGGAAGACGCGGTCATGTTTGCGTTTTCGACCGCATCGTCAAATGCCACCATTCCGGTCACGATGGAAACGGTGAAAAACCGCATGGGCGTGGAAAACCGCGTCTCCTCATTCACGGTGCCGCTAGGCGCGACAGTGAACATGGATGGTACGGCCATCATGCAAGGTGTCGCGACAGCCTTTATCGCACAAGCCTTTAACATCGACCTCACCATGGGTGACTACTTGATGGTAATCATGACCGCGACACTGGCGTCTATCGGCACAGCAGGCGTACCAGGTGTTGGTCTCGTGATGCTGGCGATGGTACTTAACCAAGTCGGTCTGCCTCTGGAAGGCATCGCCCTTATTATGGGTGTCGACCGTTTGTTGGATATGATCCGTACCGCCGTCAACATTACCGGTGATAGCGCAGTGACGGTCATCGTCGCGAAATCGGAAGGCGCACTGGATGAGACACGCTTTAACGACCCTCAAGCGGGCGTAAAAGAGGAAGAGGTTCATCTCAAGCAGGTTGAGGCCTAACCGCTCACCTCGCGGACCTTGGGCAATGAAAGTACGCCAAAAGCCTCAAACCTCGGTTTGAGGCTTTTGCTTTCTCATCTACCCATTTAGTCAAACATCGACAATAACTCATTCAAATTCAGGCATATCCAATCTATCTCACACATCCCCATCTGATAACTCTTTAAAATAGGGACTCAACATTCTCGCTATCTTTCTATAACAACTCTTTCAAGGAGTGAAAGTATGAAATTGCATTGGTCAGCCCTATTTGCCTTTTTGTTGCTCCCTTTTCCGACCCTTGCTTCCACCGCCCATGACACACTGCCTCTTACCCAATCGACCATAGGTTACGCCGCGCTGCTGATCTTTGCGATGGCCT
This sequence comes from Vibrio sp. R11-SG3-ISO3-SZ, assembly GCF_059834345.1. NCBI lineage: Bacteria > Pseudomonadati > Pseudomonadota > Gammaproteobacteria > Vibrionales > Vibrionaceae > Vibrio > Vibrio sp. R11-SG3-ISO3-SZ. Next base: position 2,401 of record NZ_JCBDGX010000058.1, on the reverse strand, counting down.
ATACCTTGGTGATGCTCGAAGAGTACTTGCAACTGAGAAAGTCCAAACCTGTCTTGTTGGCTGCGGGTATCATTTGGGCCATGATTGGCTACGTCTATTCTCAGCACGATCAGATAGAGGTCGCCAAAGCCGCGCTGGAACATAACCTGCTCGAATACGCTGAGCTCTTACTGTTCTTATTGGTCGCCATGACCTACATCAGCGCGATGGAAGAACGTCGACTGTTTGATGCGCTGCAAGCATGGATGGTGGGCAAAGGCTTTAATTTCCGCGCGCTGTTTTGGCTGACCGGGATACTCGCCTTCTTTATCTCACCGATTGCCGATAACTTAACCACCGCACTGCTAATGTGCGCCGTTGTACTGAAAGTGGCGGGCAATAACCCTAAATTCATCAATTTAGCCTGTATTAATATCGTTATTGCCGCCAACGCAGGCGGCGCTTTTAGCCCATTTGGTGACATTACCACCCTGATGGTGTGGCAGGCGGGGCATGTCTCCTTTGCTGAGTTTATGCCGCTGTTTGTCCCTTCACTGATTAACTACATCATTCCGGCGTTCATCATGTCGCTGTTTGTACCCAATAGTAAGCCGAACGTGGTGCATGAACACATTGAGCTCAAACGCGGCGCGCGCCGTATTGTCGGACTGTTTATTCTGACGATCGCGACGGCAGTGGCCTTCCATGCCGTGCTGCACTTCCCACCAGTGATGGGCATGATGATGGGGCTCGCCTATTTGCAGTTTTTTGGCTTTTTCCTTCGAAAAACCCTCAAGACCTCGTTACACAAAAAAGCCGCGCGCGCGATTGCAAACCGTGATGATTACGCACTCAAGCGCCTCGGGTCTGTCGTCCCGTTTGATGTGTTTCGCCGCGTCTCTCACGCCGAGTGGGACACCCTGCTGTTCTTCTACGGCGTCGTGATGTGTGTGGGAGGGTTAAGTCTGCTCGGCTACTTGGGCGTAATTTCTGAGGTGATGTACACCCAGTGGGATCCCATGTGGGCCAACGTCATGGTGGGGATTCTCTCAGCCATCGTCGATAACATTCCTGTGATGTTCGCGGTACTCACCATGGATCCGAGTATGTCGATGGGTAACTGGCTACTGGTCACACTGACCGCCGGTGTCGGTGGTAGCTTACTCTCAATAGGGTCTGCGGCGGGGGTGGCCTTGATGGGGGCCGCGCACGGTAAGTACACCTTCTTCGGCCACCTCAAATGGATGCCCGTTATTGCGCTTGGTTATATCGCGAGTATCGTCTGCCACATGGCACTCAATGGGGGCATGTTCTAACGTTTTAACGTTCTAAACGCTCTAGCGCGCGTAACAGACAAAATTAAGGCTTCACTGGCAAAGGCTGCGCACCGCGCTTTTGCCAGATGCTCGCCAACTGATATTTAGCACACACGCTGCACGTCAGCACTTCATTTTTGCCGTGGATACGCATCACGATGTCTTCTCGCTGCTCTTTTGAGTTGTTGCGCATTTGGATGAACAACTGATTGCCCTCGACATTAAAACTCTTTTCTAAGTTCGGTTGCCCCGCTTTAATAAAGGTCACCATCGCATTATTAAAGCGCAGCACGTCGTCGTTGTACTGGTTTTCGTAGTCACCGACAAACTCATAGGTTTGCTTGTTGAGGTAACGCTCAGCGTCATCTTCTGAACAGCCGACAAGAACCAGTGACGCCAGCAGTACCCTCATCCCCCAATTGCATTGTCGACCAACCATAACTTTACCTCGTACTTTCCAATTTCAAGAGAGACGCCTTACGCTCCACGCCCCCCGCATAACCCGTTAATTTGCCGCTTTTACCTATTACGCGATGACAAGGCACAATGATCGAAATAGGGTTTTTCCCGTTCGCCGCCCCCACCGCACGCACCGCTTTAGGGTTGCCTATGGCATCGGCGAGTTGCTGATAGCTCCACGTTTCACCAAAAGGTATCGTCGTTAGCGCTTGCCAAACTTGACGTTGAAATGGCGTGCCCTGCGCGGCGAGAGGCAGGTCAAAACTGTCACGCTGATTGGCAAAGTACTGCTCTAACTGTTTGATTGCTTTAGTCAGTATAGGATCAGAATCGCTGCGCTGGCCTAAATTTTCTGGCTGAGTGGTCTGTGTTTCAAACCACGCTCCAGTCACCCCCTCACGAGTGGCTTGTAAAACCATTTCACCGAGAGGACTGGTCATGGTGGTGTAGACGTATTGAGTTTGCTCGTTGTGCGTGGTCATGCATGGCTCCAACAATGAAAAGTGGCGTAGCTCCCCCAAGGGGCGACGCGTGTCGAGGTGAGAGCAGGAAAGCGCGCCAACGCTTTTTTCACCACCAGATCCGTATCAAGAAAGCAGTTCGCTTGCGAGGCGCCGCGCAGTTTGGCGTAGTTGACTGTCCAAGGG
>NZ_JCBDGX010000057.1:0-15815 GCF_059834345.1 Vibrio sp. R11-SG3-ISO3-SZ | reverse complement strand
TGGTGAGCTAACTCGATGACCTGTTCGAGAGGGTAGACGCCGCTGGTTCGGCTGCTCTCTATACCCACCATCGCCAGTAAACGACCATTGAGGCGAAAATGGTTAGCGGCGATGTCCCACTCCCAAATACCATCGTTTGAGCTATTGGACACCACTTCGAGTTGTTCTAGCAGTTGCTGTGATTGTTGCTCGTTATGTTTGCTGGTGGCAATCAGTGCGTCACGCTCGATAAACAGCGCCAGCATATCTAAATAGTTATTGAACATCGCCATCGAGTGAATGTTGACTTCGTCACTGATGGCGTCCACAACGGACACCAGTTTCCACTGCTGCTGGGTTCCGGTGGCGATCGGAATGATGGTGGCAATGTAGTGGGTATCGTGTTGGATAAACGGAAAACTCTCGATCCCGTCGCTGATACGATGTTGACTATCCAACGTACTAGGATGTGTCATCCCTTTCTCAGCCCAACTGTCGACGTGGTACTCACCATGACGCCCTGTGGCTAAACATGCCCAAGCGAGCGGACTGTTATAGATACTCTGGGCATCTAATATGGCAGAAAAGCCCTCTTGAGCGAGGGAATAAAAGTTTTCGAAAATCTCAAACGACGATCGCCCTTCATTGGTGAGTAAAGCTTGGCGAATCGGGGAGCCGAGGGTGGGGTCGATGGCTTTGAGACCTTTACGAGGCTTAGTGCCACAAGAGCGCCGCACAATCAACTGTTGCTCGAGCGATGTGCTGATTCTTGAATAGGGTGCACCTTGCATCCGCTTAAGGGCACGAAAGAAGACATCTCGAGTGAGCGTCTCAAGCCTTTGGTCGACAGTGGTGAGCGGCGGGGTAGTGTGGTCGCCAAGAAAGACATTGTCTACGCCAACCACCGCGATGTCCTGTGGTACCTTTAGGCCCTTGTGTTCAAGCTGTTCTATCATTCCTATCGCATTGTGGTCAGTGGCACAAATAATCGCGCTACATGGTGATTGGCGCTGTTGATAAAGCACCGCTGCTTCACGGCCGCCGGCCAGCGAGCAGTTGTTGACCTCGAAGATCATCGCTTGACTGGCAGGGTGACCATAGGCCTGTTGGATGGTTTTATAGGCAGAGAAACGTTGTCGAATGTCATCAACGGTAAAATCGCCACAAAAGCCTATCTGGCGGTGACCAAGTGAGGTGAGATGCTGGTAGAGGGCGGTGATTCCCTGAGCTTGGTCGCTAAAAAACTGTTCAACGTCCAATGAATAATGCCCACCCATTGAAAGGACGGGAATGTTGAGAGAGAGGGCTTGTTCAACCAAACGTTCACTGGCGCAACCGAGCAATACAATGAGGCCATCTAAATGCTGAAAACCGACGGGTAAATCGAACTCTGGATGATCGCCACTGCGAATAAACATCAGGTTGATATTGTTCTCAAAGGCAAGCTGCCTGAGGGTCGCGTTTATCTCACCCATGTAAAATCCACTCAGCACCGGCATGATGATACCCAGCGTCGGTCGCGTTGGAATAAGGTTGTCTGGTTGCTGCATTGGGGCTTGTCTCTCCGCCATATTCTTTTTAGAACTTCATTCTATATAGAACTCAGTGCCGAACGAGCAGCAAAGCAAGATTTTGTTTCTTGGCTCACGCTCTGTGCAAGAGGGTACGGGGCCTAGCGCACAGTTGGTGTCGATCTGATTGACAACGAAACAGACAGAAACAAGGTGAAGAATTGGCGGAAATTGAACAGAAAATAGTTAATTTTGAAAGTTTTGGCGGTAAATTAGACAAACGATTCAAAAAATAAAAATTAGTGTTGACGAACAAGTTCGAATCCGTAGAATGCATCCCGTACCCAAGAGGAAGGCAGCAAACAAGCAGCTTAACTTGGTGCAACGAAGGCGCGTTGGCAGAGTGGCTATGCAGCGGATTGCAAATCCGTGGACCTCGGTTCGACTCCGGGACGCGCCTCCATTTGCGACACTAGCTCAGTTGGTAGAGCGCAACCTTGCCAAGGTTGAGGTCACGAGTTCGAACCTCGTGTGTCGCTCCAAATTTTCAGATAGCGATAATTCGATATCTAGATGGTGTGTTACGTTTCCGTAACGGCATCACAAATTTAGATTTGTGTGCCCTGGTGGTGGAATTGGTAGACACAAGGGATTTAAAATCCCTCGGCGTTCGCGCTGTGCCGGTTCAAGTCCGGCCCGGGGCACCATCTAACGCTAAGTTATTAGCAAACCTATGCGACACTAGCTCAGTTGGTAGAGCGCAACCTTGCCAAGGTTGAGGTCACGAGTTCGAACCTCGTGTGTCGCTCCAAATTGCAAGCCCTAGCAGAAATGCTGGGGCTTTTTGGTTTTTGGTGAATGTCCATGCCAGTGAATAGTGGCATCAATTGGCAGAGCGCAACCTTACCAAGGTTGAGGTCACGCTGATGTTCAAAAGAAAGCGAACCTCGTGTGTCGCCCCAAATTGCAAGCCCTAGCAGAAATGCTGGGGCTTTTTGGTTTTGGTGATCGTCTGTGTCAGTGCATAGTGGCATCAATTGGTAGAGTGCAACCTTGCCAAGGTTGAGGTCACGCTGATGTTCAAAAGAAAGCGAACCTCGTGTGTCGCTCCAAATTATGAGCCCTAGCAGAAATGCTGGGGCTTTTTGGTTTTTGGTGAACGTCCATGCCAGTGAATAGTAGCATCAATTGGCAGAGCGCAACCTTGCCAAGGTTGAGGTCACGCTGATGTTCAAAAGAATGCGAACCTCGTGTGTCGCTCCGAATTATAAGCCCTAGCAGAAATGCTGGGGCTTTTTGGTTTTTGGTGATCGTCCTTGCCAGTGAATATTATCACCGTCTTAACTTGTAGCCGATTTAGCTGCGGCGCAGGCACCCAGCGCTCTAAGGCTTAGTCAGTTGAAACAGTTTTCCGCTGTCTGTACTAAACACGATGCCTCCGTTGGGGAGCACTTCGATATCTCGAATACGTTCACCTAAAGGCTCCAGTAAGCGCGTCTCTTCGATAATGTTGTTGTTTTGCAAGGTCAAGACGTTGATATGGGTGAGTTTTAGCGCCCCAGCGAGAAGTTTGCCATCCAGCTCAGGAAAGGCCTCGCCGCGATACAGCACTAACGAGCCAGGTGCGATAGACGGGACATACACTTTTCGGGGAGACGTCACGCCGGGCGCTTCTTCAGCTTCACCTACCGCAAGCGGCCCCCAATACTCTTTGCCGTGCGATGTGATAGGCCAACCATAATTCGCGCCTTTTTCTATCAGATTGATTTCATCGCCGCCGCGTGGCCCATGCTCTATAGACCAAAGTGTTTGACTCGGGCCGTCGTAAAACAGTCCTTGGGGATTTCGGTGACCATAGCTCCAAATTTCTGCTTGCGCGTCCTTCTCGGTAACAAAAGGGTTGTCTCTTGGGGCTGTACCACCGGGATGAAGCCTTAATATCGAACCTGCATGCGTGGAACGATCTTGACCATTGGGCCGCTCACCACGGTCGCCGACGGAGAGGTAAAGGTATTGGTCATCAAAGGTAATCCGGCTGCCAAAATGGCGACCGGTATCAGAGCCAGATGTTGTCACGAGCAGTTCACGCCACTGGCTGAGTTTACCCGCTTGAATCGCTGCAGTTGCCAGTGCGGTTTCAAGCGCATCGCCGACACGCTTAGTGAAGGTAAAGTAGTAGCGATCGCTCTCGAAAGGTGAACGGGCGACATCCAACAATCCACCTTGCCCCGACACCGCCACATCGCTAACTTGATGGATGGGCGTGTAGCGCTGAGTGTTGAGATTCACTTGACCGATTTCGCCATTTCTCTGGCTGATAAGTAAGGTGGTGTCATCGACAGCGGCGATTCCCCAAGGGACATTGAGCCCGGAGACGATAAGATTGGCTTGCCACTCGTTCTCTGGCGCTTGCGCAGTGGCGTAAGTGACGTTCAGTGAAGCAAGTGTACAGATTAAAAAAGCGCGCGTGAGAAATAGCTTGGTCATACATCGTCCTCTGAGTTAGAGCCGAAAACTAGTCCGTTATGAATGATTTTAGCATCCATACGTCGCAGCCGTTGTGCTCTGTTTCGTCCATTGGCTCGGATAAGTGTGTAAAGCCTAAGGATTCATACAGAGCGATGGCTTGCGTCATGCTTGCGAGTGTGTCGAGATAGCACTCTTCAAATCCGGCGGATTGAGCGAACGCCAAACATTGCAACGCCAACGCTTTGCCGATTCCGAGACCGCGAGTTTCAGGCAAAAGAAACAATTTCTTCAGTTCACAGCGCGTAGCGGATTGGCCAAACGGCGCCAAACCACACCCACCAACGACTTTGCCATCCAAGACAGCAACCAAGTAGAGGCTGCGTTCGCTCGGTCGGTAGTGCTCACTCATGGCGAGCACTTCGGCATCGGAAGGGCCAAAGCCTTCCCCAATGGCGCCGAACTCTTGCCCGACACGTTTGATAATATGGCAGATTGCATCGTTATGTTCTGCTGTGATTGGGGTGATGGTATGGTCTGGAGTGCTGGTATAGCTCGGTGTGTCCAATTCTGATTCCTTGTCCGTTTAAATTTGTGTTACCTACGATAGGCCTAAATAGAGTTTTATCAAGGCTTGGGGCGAATTTTCATTCAAAGGCAGTAATTATCACGATTTCGGTTTGGATTTGACCTTGGCATTCGTTACTATGTACAGCTATTTGAAAATGCCCACAATCCCTTTTGGGAACCTTATGGACACTACCACTTATGGCGGTTGTGATTGACCGGCATAGGGTAATGAGGAAACGATGCAACATCTACAAGAGATCATTGCTAATGCGAACGCAGCCATTGATGCTGCGACATCGCTCGTCGCACTTGATGAAGTGCGTGTTCAATACCTAGGAAAAAAAGGTGAGCTGACGGCTCAACTTCAAAGCCTAGGTAAACTGCCACCGGAAGAACGTCGCGAAGCGGGTCAAGAGATCAACAAAGCGAAAGGTGTGGTTCAACAAGCTATCGCGGCGCGTAAAGATGCCCTTCAACGCGCAGAGCTAGAAGAGAAACTGGCTGCTGAAACCATCGACGTGACACTGCCTGGTCGTCGCATCGAAAACGGTGGTTTGCACCCGGTGACTCGTACGGTTGAGCGTATCGAGCAGTTCTTTGGTGAGCTAGGATTCAATGTTGAGTCTGGTCCTGAAATTGAAGACGCTTTCCACAACTTTGATGCCTTGAACATTGCAGAGGATCACCCAGCACGTACGGATCACGACACCTTCTTCTTCAATCCTGATTTGATGCTGCGTACTCACACATCGGGTGTACAGATTCGTACAATGGAAAACGGTCAGCCTCCTTTCCGTTTCATTGCACCTGGCCGTGTTTACCGTAATGACTATGACCAAACGCACACGCCAATGTTCCACCAAGTGGAAGGCATGCTGGTGGATGAAAACGTCAACTTTGCTCAGTTAAAAGGCATCCTGCACGACTTCCTATGCAACTTCTTCGAAGAAGAGGTTCAGGTACGTTTCCGTCCATCTTACTTCCCATTTACTGAGCCTTCAGCGGAAGTGGATGTAATGGGCAAAAATGGCAAATGGTTGGAAGTTCTCGGTTGTGGCATGGTTCACCCGAACGTACTTCGCAGCGTTGGTATCGATGCGGAGAAATACTCTGGATTTGCATTTGGTATGGGTGTCGAGCGTTTGACTATGCTGCGCTACGGCGTCAACGACTTGCGTGCGTTCTTTGAGAACGATCTTCGTTTCCTTAAACAGTTCAAGTAATCCAGGGGATACATCACTATGAAATTTAGCGAATCATGGCTTCGTGAGTGGGTAAACCCTTCAGTCTCGACTGATGAACTTACTCACCAAATTACTATGGCCGGCCTAGAAGTCGATGACGTGCTACCTGTCGCTGGCGAGTTTACTGGCGTAAAAGTGGGTAAAGTGGTCGAATGTGGTCAGCATCCAGATGCGGACAAACTGCGTGTGACTAAAGTCGATGTTGGTGCAGAAGAGCTGCTAGACATCGTGTGTGGCGCGTCGAACTGTCGCCAAGGTATCAAAGTGGCTGTCGCAACGGTTGGCGCTGTGCTACCGGGCGATTTCAAAATCAAAAAAGCCAAGCTGCGTGGTCAACCATCACACGGCATGCTGTGTTCATTCTCTGAGCTCGGTATTGATGTTGAATCTGATGGCATCATGGAGCTAGCAGAAGACGCAGTCATCGGTACTGATTTCCGCGAGTTCCTAGGTCTTGACGATGTAACCGTTGACGTAGACCTAACGGCGAACCGTGCGGACTGTTTCAGTATCCGTGGTATGGCACGTGAAGTGGGCGTTCTCAACCGCGCTGACGTAACTGAGCCAGCGGTGAACCCAGTGGCTCCTGTTATCGATGATCAAGTCTCTATCGAAGTGAAAGCGCCGGCGGCGTGTCCACGCTACCTTGGCCGTGTGGTTAAAAACGTTAACGTTCAGGCTGAAACGCCGCTTTGGATGCAAGAAAAACTGCGTCGCTGCGGTATTCGCTCTATCGACCCTGTGGTCGACATCACTAACTTTGTTCTGCTAGAGCAAGGCCAGCCAATGCACGCATTCGATCTTGCTAAGATTGAAGGTGGCATCGTGGTTCGTATGGCAGAGCAAGGCGAAAAGCTTACTCTTCTAGACGGCAGCGAAGCTGAGCTAAACGCAGATACGCTAGTGGTTGCAGACCACAACAAAGCTCTAGCTATTGCGGGTATCTTTGGCGGTGAAGAGTCTGGTGTAACGACTGAGACTAAAGACGTACTACTTGAGTGTGCATTCTTTTCACCAGACCACATCCGTGGCCGCGCGCGTAGCTACGGTCTACACACGGATTCTTCCATGCGTTTTGAGCGTGGTGTGGATTTCGCACTACAAGCTAGCGCAATGGAGCGTGCAACAGAACTTCTTGTTGAGATCTGTGGCGGTGAAGTCGCACCTGTTGTTGCTGTAGAGTCAGAAGCTGACCTACCAAAAGCAAACACAGTAGCTCTACGTCGCACTAAGCTAGACAGCCTACTAGGTCACCACATTGCTGATAGCGATGTTGTTGAAATCCTAGAGCGTCTTGGCTTAGTGGTTGAAACAACAGACGCAGGTTGGACAGCAACAGCACCGACATGGCGTTTTGATATCGCTATCGAGCAAGACCTAATTGAAGAAGTCGGTCGTATCTACGGTTACGATAACATCCCTAACCAAAACCCAGCCGCAGCACTCAAGATGCACGACCACGTTGAAGCGAACATTCCGCTAAAACGCGTTCGTAACTTACTTGTTGACCGTGGTTACCAAGAAGCGATCACTTACAGCTTCGTTGAGCCTGAGCAGCAAAAACTGATCGTTCCGGGTGTTGAGCCACTCATCCTGCCATTCCCAATCTCTGCGGATATGTCAGCAATGCGTCTTGGTTTAATTCAAGGCCTGCTCAACACTGTGGTTCACAACCAAAAGCGTCAACAGCCACGTGTTCGTCTATTCGAATACGGCCTACGTTTTATCCCTTGTGAGTCTGCTGAAAACGGTATGCGCCAAGAGCCAATGCTTGCTGGTGTTATTGCAGGTACTCGCAGCGAAGAGCACTGGGACATCGAAACCAACACGGTTGATTTCTTTGACCTGAAAGGTGATTTAGAAGCGGTGCTTGAGCTAACAGCAAACGAAGCCGCTTACTCTTTCGCAGCGCTTTCTGCAGAAGATAAAGCTGCGAACCCAGCGCTTCACCCTGGTCAATCCGCAGCTATCATCGTTGATGGCAAGCAAGTTGGTGTGATTGGTACCGTTCACCCAGAGCTAGAGCGTAAGTTTGGTCTAAACGGCCGTACTATCGTATTCGAAGTGGAATGGTCTGCAATCAACACCAAAGTGATTCCAGAAGCGGTAGCGCTTTCTAAGTTCCCATCAAACCGTCGTGACATCGCGGTCGTTGTTGACGAAGCCGTCGCTTCTGGCGACATCGTTGCAGCATGTCTAGAGCAAGGTGGTGAGTTCTTGAAAGGCGCGAAACTGTTCGATGTTTACGTTGGTAAAGGCGTTGAAGAAGGCAAGAAGAGCCTAGCCATCGCTCTGACCTTGCAGTCGGTTGAGCGTACGCTCGAAGATGCGGACATCGCCGGTGCGGTTGACGCCATCGTCGCGCACATCTCGGACAAGTTTGGCGCGAGCTTGCGCGATTAATTGTCCATATTGACTGAATAATAGAGAGCCCGAAGCGACTTCTTCGCTTCGGGCTTTTTTATCTCTATCGCTCTGCATCTCAACGGAAGCAGAAAAAATTACTGTCAATAATGTTGTATAGTATGACAAAATATGTGTGCTGAGCGTGAGTTTCGTGCTTCAGTGAAGGTTACACTATCACTCCCCCCAAGTGTGTTGTTGCGTATCGATGAGATCGGTTACGCAATAGTTTTGCCCAAAAAAGCAAACGTTTGCACCAAGGTGATAAGACAGAAATAGATACAGATAATTGAATATTAAGGGTTAGTTGTGGAAAAGTTTTTTACAGCATTAGATCAGTTGGGGTTAGCTTGCACCCCAACTCAAGAAAATTCTCAGACGCTCCTTTGGGATGGCGTGGTGGACAATCAAGGCACAGAGACCAATGTTTGGATTCGTTGGTGCAACGAATTCAAGCGCCCGATTTATTGCAGTTTTGGCTTTCAAAGTTATTGCCATGCATTGTTTATCCGTAAGAACTTTGACAACGCATACCCTATCAGCGCTTAATTTCGTGTGGCTATAGGTCACAACTGAAAAAGCAAAACGCCCCATTATCAATGATATGGGGCGTTTTTTGTTCTTTAAGACTTTCAACTAACAAAAAAGAGCCCCGCTCAGGCGAGGCTCGGCGTCAAAAACATGTTTTGACTGCGGGGGTAGGTTAGGCCGTCGCGGTGGCCACCGCTTTGGCTTTGTCTCGCGCACCGAGTACCAATGTCAAACCAAAGGCGACAGCGAATGAGATAGCCATGCCGGCGACATAGTATCCAATCTTATCAGGGGTGATTGAGATAATGCCCGGTAGTCCTGCTGCGCCCAATGCTTGTGCTTTCACATTGAATAAGGTGACAAACGCACTCGCCGCCGCTGCGCCAATGATGGCAGCGATGAAGGGGTAGCGTAGCTTGAGGTTCACACCAAACATTGCAGGTTCGGTAATACCGAGCAGAGCTGTGATACCAGATGGCATTGCGATACCTTTCAGTTTTGTCTCTTTGGTGGTGATGCCGACCGCTAGTGCCGCTGCACCTTGTGCGACGTTCGACATTGCCGCAATCGGGAAGATGAAGGTACCACCGGTCACAGCGATGTCTGCCAATAGTTGAGTTTCAATAGCGATAAAGCTGTGGTGCATGCCGGTGATAACAAACGGCGCGTAAATAAAACCAAACAGCGCGCCGCCAATAAAGCCAGCCGAGTCGTAGAGCCAGTTGAGGCCATCACCGAGCAAGAAGCCGATATCGCGGGTAATGGGTCCAACGAGTGTGAACGTCAGGAAGCCCGTAATGAAGATTGCGAGCATGGGTGTCAGTAAGTTATCCAACACAGATGGGATAAACGAGCGTAGGCCATTTTCGACTTTCGCTAAGATGAACGCTGACACGAGTACAGGCAGAACCGAACCTTGATAGCCGACTTTCTGAATCTCAAAGCCAAAAATGTTCCAAGTCGGAATCGTACCCGCAACGCTCGCGCCGCCAAAACCCCAACCATTGAGCAAATCTGGGTGGACCATCAACATACCCAGTGCTGCGCCTAAGAAGGGGTTACCACCAAATTTCTTACTGGCAGAGAAAGCGAGAAGAACTGGCAAGTAAACGAAAGGCGCATTGGCGAAAGTGTTGATCATACTTGCAAGATCGGCGAGGCCTGGGTTTGCGTCAATGAGTGACTGTCCTTCAATGAACAGACCCGTCGCGGTCAGCACATTAAACAGACCCATCAACAGACCTCCCGCCACAATGGCAGGGATGATAGGGACAAAAATGTCCGATAGCCCCTTAACAGCGCGTTGGACGATGTTCTGCTTTTGTGCACCCGCAGAGGCAACGTCCGACGTCGACATTTCGCTCATGCCAGTCAGTTTCGCCATTTCTGCGTAGACTTGGTTGACGATGCCTGAGCCAAAGATAATTTGGTATTGCCCTGCCACTTTAAACTGACCTTTGACGCCATCGAGATTGCCGATAGCCTCTTCATCGATTATCGAATCGTCTTTCAATGCTAGGCGAAGACGAGTCGCGCAGTGGGCGAGTGCTTGGAGGTTATCTTTGCCTCCTAGCAGCGTGAGCAGCTCTTTTGCAATATTAGGATAATTCATTCCGGACCCCAGTTTGGTTCGTTACTGTTGATTATATACAATTCTCGCTTGTTCTCTTTGGGAACGTTTGCAATATGGATTTTTGGAGATTTAACCTATTCAGTCAAAGAATATTGGATGTTTATGTGAGATGGATCGGTTTATATTTTTTGCTAAATCGTTTGAGCAGAGTGATTTTTGCGGTGTTTTTTGCTAATTTTTGCAAACAATCCCAATAAGTTAACCCAAGGAATTCCGATGGCGAGCCTACATGACGTCGCGAAGTTAGCCGGCGTCTCTAAATCGACGGTATCCCGAGTCATTAATGATGAATATGGCGTGAAAGAGGCCACCAAGCAAAAAGTGATGAAGGCAGTCGAAGAGGTCGGTTATGTGGTGAATCAGGTTGCCAAAGACCTTAAATCGCAGAAAACCAATTTGGTGGGCGTCATCGTTCCTCGTATGTCATCAAACGCTGTTTCCCTCGGTGTTGATGGCATCAGCGCGGCGTTTGATGCCGCAGGAAAACACGTATTGTTGGCGAGCTCTCAACAGCTGTCAGAAAAAGAAATTGAATACATTCAGGTGTTTAATCAAAAGAGGGTCGAGGGTATTGTGCTCTATGCGACCCATATTGACATGCAATTGGTCGATGCTATCCGCGCCTCTCGCGTTCCCGTTGTACTTGTCGGGCAAGATGGCTCTCTGTTCAACATACCCAGTGTGGTACACGATGATTTGCGCGTGGGCTTTGAAGCGGGTCACCGCTTATTGGATGTGGGCTGCAAAAACATCGGCTTTATGGGGGTAAGAGACTCCGATATCGCTGTCGATAGCTTGCGTTCGCAAGGCTTAGAGCAAGCCCTAAGCATGCGCGGCGCACAACCTCTGCTGTTCCATAGTCATGGAGAGTTTTCGGTTGATTCGGGTTATGCGCAGATCCCGTCGCTTATCGAGCAATACCCTCAATTGGATGGCCTATTTTGTGCGACGGACCGCATTGCCGTTGGCGCGATCAAGGCCTTGCAAGAGCGTGGCATTCGAGTTGGCGAGCAAATCAAAGTGCTCGGAGTGGGGAATGATGAACTGGGCTATGTGGTATCACCGAGTTTATCTACCTTTGGTTATGCCTTTGATAAAGCGGGAGAAAAAGGTGCCAAGCTACTGCTCGATTTGATTGAAGGCCAACCTCAAGAAATGAGTAAAGTGGTATTAACGTTTGATCGGGTTGATCGAGAGACGTGCTGATCCCTTGATACTCAGATTTTTATCTTCAGTTAGGCTACTGGGACACATGCTATCAAGCACTTAGCCTTAAAAGGACCACTGAAGTGCGGTTCATGACGGACTCATTGCTTGCTCAAACCATCATTTTTGATTAATCTTGCAAACGTTCCCAAAATTTTTAGGTGTTGAGCCATGTCGTTAGAATACTACGTTGCGCTGTGTGGCGGTGAAGAAAATCTCCTTCGAGTCCTAATCCCCGATAGTCGGTTGATCTTTGCGGTGAAAGAGAGGGATTGCTTGTCAGATGAACTCGACCTCAAGGCCATAAGCCGTGTCGGTGACGAATGGCAAGTAACTTTTGTTCGTCCCTCAGACATAGAAGCCGAGCTTCTCCAGCTTGGGCAAAAGATAGCAAAGCGTCAGCAACTAGCGCTCAGCGAGGCCATGGTGCCTGCCGCGTGCTCATATCGTCCTAAGTGGCACGTTTCTCCGCCGCAAGGGCTTCTCAATGATCCAAATGGCTTTATTTATCATCAAGGGCAATACCACCTCTTCTATCAATGGTACCCGTTTGGTTGCGTGCACAAAGACAAATACTGGGCTCACCTGACCAGTAAAGACTTAGTCAATTGGCATTGGCAGCCAGTGGCATTGACGCCATCGGATTGGTTCGACAGTCATGGCGTATTCTCGGGTCATGCGCTGAGTGATGATGAGACATTAATGCTGTTCTACACAGGTAACACCCGGATTGATGAGCAGCGGGATCGGCACACCACGCAGTGTCTTGCGACTTCAACCGATGGCATTCATTTCATCAAGCATGGCCCAGTGATTGATTCGCTGCCACCAGGCGTGACTGCCCATATTCGCGATCCCAAAGTGATACGTCACCAGCAGGAGTGGTTGATGTTGCTCGGTGCGCAAACCACCGATCTGAAGGGGCGCCTGGCGGTGTATCGCTCTGATGACTTGCGCAACTGGACTTTCTCGGCTTTGCATGGTGATGAGCTTGGCGATTTTGGTTATATGTGGGAGTGCCCTGATTGGTTTGAACTCGGTGGGGAGACGTTTGCTGTACTTGGCCCGCAGGGGATCGAATCGTTCTCGCCTCTCAATACCATTCCACACCATAACGGCATTGCCCGCGCATCATGGGATGGTCAGCAATTGCAGTTGGAGGATTTTGTACACCTAGATTACGGTTTTGACTTCTATGCGCCCCAAACGTTGTTAACACCTGATGGTCGACGTGTCATGTGTGGCTGGATGGGCTTACCTGATGAGGTGGATCAGCCATCCAGTGACCACGGTTGGGTTCATCAACTGACGGCGCCACGCGAGCTCACTTACAGGGATGGGAAATTGTATCAATGGCCTGTTGAAGAATTGATGCAGCTAATGATAAACTCCAGTATATTAACATTGTCTAATGTAACTCAGCGTCTCGACGTAAACAGCTATCAACTAGAAGTTGAACTGCAATGGGGGCAGACGTTAAACCTTTTCGAAGGTCATGGGCAAAAGGTAGCTTTGACCGCAGACGCTAACCACCGCCGGTTGGTACTAGATCGCAGTGAGACGCAAAATCGCGCTCAAGATGAATGTCGAGAAGTGCCGCTGACCAGTGATAGCGTTCGTTTACTGATTTTAGTCGACACGTCCAGTGTCGAAATATTCATTAACAGCGGTGAAGCGGTGATGACCTCAAGAGTGTTTGTCGATGCTCAGTCGACGGGCATTTCGGTCACGGGAGCGGCAACCCGTGCTGAACTGAGATATATGAACCAAACGACGGAGCCATTTGTTTAGCGGTTCGTCGAAGTTGATAAAGGGCGACCAATGGCAGTATCGGAATACCTCGCATCGAAGGAAAAACAAGATCAGGGTTTAGCATCCGCAAGTTACTCATTTATAGCACGACAGCCTATTTTAGATAGTAATCGAGAGATTCATGCCTTTGAACTTTTGTACCGCGACGGTGAGCACAACGGTTTTCCGGTGCATATGGATTCCTCTTTGGCGACGCGAAAGTTGCTTGCGGAGCACTTCCTCAGTTACAAAGCGAGAGTGTTGGAATCCTACAAAGGGTTTGTCAATTTCAGCCAAAGTTGCTTGATAGATGGTGTTCCTTTTGACTTTCCCAGCGATTCTTTAGTGGTGGAAGTATTGGAGCAGTGTCAGCCCGACGAAACGTTGTTTCAAGCGCTCAGCAAGCTTAAGAAAGCAGGTTACACCATCGCATTAGATGATCATGTTTTCGATTCGAACTGGCAACGGTTTTACCCGCTTATCGATATTATAAAAGTCGACATTCAGCAAACCTCCATGCCCAAAAGTGCGCTAATGATTGAGGGTTTAAAACATCTCGATATCATGTTTCTTGCGGAGAAGGTCGAGACAAATGACGAATTTGAAAGGGCCAAAGCGTGTGGCTTCACACTTTTTCAAGGCTACTTTTTTACTAAGCCGGAAATCATAAAGAGTCGAAAAATTAACGCGTCATTTACCGACTTGATGTCATTATCTGAGAAACTCTCTGCAGATATTATTGATTTTGACGAAATTAGCCAAATTGTGGCGAAAAATCCGGTCCTATCACTTCAACTTCTGAATTTCATCAATGGTAGTTGTAAGCTTCGTGCGCCGATTCAATCCGTGAAGCAGGCAGTGGCTTATCTTGGTGAAGACAAGTTGAAGAAGTTTGTCACTTACGTATTGATTTCCTCACTCGCGCCCGGCAAACCAGAAGCTTTGTTTCTCATGTCATTACACAGAGCAAAAATGGCGGAATTGTTGGTGCACTATATGCGTCGATCAAGCCTAAAAAATCTTGCATACCTTTGCGGTTTGCTGTCTCTGATCGATGGCATTCTCGATATAGATATGCGAGAGGCTTTGCAGTATATCCACTTAGATAGCACCATTAAGCAAGCATTGATTTATCGAAGCGGGACTTTGGGGCAGTTAATTGATTTATTTGAATATATTGAAGCGTCAGAGTGGGATAAGATCGATCAGATTCGTCGATCCCTAGACGTGAATGACCAAGATATCATTGGTTGTAATGTTGAGGCGTCAATGTGGCTTAATGAGCTTTCAGTGCAGCCCGATTAGTATTTCTATCAATGATCATTATATCGCCCCATCTGCTCAGAAGAGCCAAACGGGGCGATGAATCCTCCATCAAAGGCGCTTAGAGTGCAGTGATATAATCGCGTAGCGCACTTTCGGATGGCAATGCGGTCATCGCGCCTTTTTGGGTTGTCGCAAGTGCGCCACAGCCATTGGCCCACTCAACGGCATGATGAATAGCCTCTTGGTTATCCCATTGATCGTATTGAGAGAGTTTAGCCAGCAGGCCGCCCACGAACGCATCGCCTGCACCTGTCGTATCGATGGGTTGAATCGCCTTTCCAGCTTGTAGGGTCTGCGTTCCCTCAAACACCACCAATGCACCTTTCGCGCCTTGCGTGACGACCACCAAGCGGTTGTTGTTACCCTTAATCGCCTCTAGTCCGGCATCGAGTGTGTGGGTCTGTGTGAGGTACATCAGTTCATCGTCAGAAAACTTAAGCACATCTGCCAGCTCAAGTGCTTGGCGAACAACCGGTAAAATCTCACTAGGGTTAGCCCACACTTCTTCTCGCAGGTTAGGATCAAAACTCACATAGCCCCCGGCTTGTTTAATTCGACGCATCGCTTCCAAGGTACTACTGCGGCTCGGCTCATTCGCCAGTGCAATAGAGCAGACATGCAGCCAATCTCCGGCAGCAAACTCAGGAATATCGCTGGGGATCAAGAACTGATCGGCGCTGGGTTTGACCATAAAGGTGAAGCTGCGCTCACCGCTGTCGTCCAGATCGACGATGACAGTCGATGTGCGCTGTTCTTCATCAAGCCGCATGCCCTGTGTGTTGACCTTTTCTGCGGTTAAGGTCTCTTTCATAAATCGGCCCAGTGGGTCGTTTCCTACACGGCCGAAAAATCCACTCTTGCCGCCTAATCTTGCGATGGCAACCGCCACGTTTGCGGGTGCACCGCCCGGGCATTTTAAGTAGGTGGTGTCGGAATCTGGAATCAGGTCAACAACCGCGTCACCTGTCACCCAAATCATGCTCATGTTCTGTTCCTCGCATAAATAGATACTGGCTTATTATAAAGCTAAATCGATTTAGCTAAACGCTAAACGGATTGTTTTGTGGTTTAGATCGTTTAATTTCTGACAAAAATCGGCCCAGGTAGAGTAAAGATAGTATTTCCTTCCCAGCGGGGTAAGATAAGGACCGATTT
>NZ_JCBDGX010000056.1:0-44612 GCF_059834345.1 Vibrio sp. R11-SG3-ISO3-SZ | reverse complement strand
CTGCTCCATGAACTCAGCAACAAATTGACCAACCGATTGATTCACGCTCCGACGCGCGCCATGCAAAGGGCTGCGGAGCAGGGCGAGCCTGCAAAGCTTGCTATCATTAGACAAAGTTTAGGCCTAGACGATAACTAGCGGATTCACTTTGCCGTGCCCGTACGTTATTGATTGTGCCCACTTACCCTATCTTGAGAAATACAGTATGAAACCCTCGATTCTAACTAAGCTAGAAACACTGGTTGAACGTTACGAAGAAGTTCAACACTTACTTGGCGATCCGGATGTGATCGGTAACCAAGATAAATTCCGTGCTCTGTCGAAAGAGTACTCGCAACTTGAAGAAGTCACTCAGTGTTTCCAAGCTTACCAACAAGCTCAAGAAGACTTAGTCGCGGCGCAAGATATGGCCAATGAAGACGACGAAGAGATGCGTGAAATGGCGCAAGAAGAGATTTCAGCGGCCAAAGACGCGATTGAGCGTCTAGAAGGGGAGCTGCAGATTCTACTGCTGCCAAAAGATCCAAATGACGATCGCAACTGTTTCCTCGAGATTC
This sequence comes from Vibrio sp. R11-SG3-ISO3-SZ, assembly GCF_059834345.1. Taxonomy (NCBI): domain Bacteria; kingdom Pseudomonadati; phylum Pseudomonadota; class Gammaproteobacteria; order Vibrionales; family Vibrionaceae; genus Vibrio; species Vibrio sp. R11-SG3-ISO3-SZ. Next base: position 44,055 of record NZ_JCBDGX010000056.1, on the reverse strand, counting down.
GTGCGGGCGCGGGCGGTGATGAAGCGGGCATTTTTGCCGGTGATCTGTTCCGTATGTACAGTAAGTTTGCTGAAAAGAAAGGCTGGCGCATCGAAGTGATGTCTGCCAGTGAAGCCGAGCATGGTGGTTACAAAGAGATGATTGCCAAAGTGAGCGGTGAAGGCGCTTACGGCATCTTGAAATTTGAGTCAGGCGGTCATCGCGTGCAGCGCGTACCGGCAACCGAGTCGCAAGGTCGTGTGCATACCTCAGCATGTACCGTCGCGGTGATGGCGGAAATTCCAGAAGCGGAGATTCCTGAAATCAAAGCGGCAGATCTGAAAATTGATACCTTCCGAGCGTCAGGTGCCGGTGGTCAGCACGTCAACACCACGGACTCGGCGATTCGTATTACTCACTTACCAACAGGCACGGTAGTCGAGTGTCAGGACGAGCGTTCTCAACACAAAAACAAAGCGAAAGCGATGGCGGTGTTGGCGGCGCGTATCATTCAAGCGGAAGAGGCAAAACGTGCGGCTGAAGTGTCAGACACTCGTCGCAACCTGTTGGGTTCAGGGGATCGAAGCGATCGCATTCGTACCTACAACTATCCACAAGGCCGCGTTTCTGATCACCGTATTAACCTGACCATTTACCGTTTGAACGAAGTGATGGAAGGGGATTTGGTGAGCTTGGTTGACCCAGTGATCCAAGAGCACCAAGCGGATCAGTTAGCCGCATTAGCTGAAAACCATTAATGGCATTCCGTTACTACGGAATGGAGATGAGCTTGATATGACGATCACCACGGTGGAACAAGCGCTTGCGCGAGCGACTCAGCAACTTGAGCAAAGCGGCAGTGAGTCGCCAGCGCTTGATGCGGCGGTACTGCTTTGCCACGCGTTGGAGAAACCGCGTTCCTTTTTGTTCACTTGGCCAGAAAAAACACTCGACGACGCGCAGCTTGCCGCTTTCGATGCGCTATTAGTGCGCCGCTGCGCGGGAGAACCTGTGGCGTATATTTTGGGTGAAAGAGAGTTTTGGTCTCTGCCACTACTGGTCTCGCCATCGACCTTGATCCCACGGCCTGATACTGAGCGTTTAGTCGAAATTGCGCTCGATAAAGCGCCAGACATTGAAGGGCCGATTCTGGACTTGGGCACAGGAACGGGCGCCATTGCCTTGGCGCTAGCCAGTGAGTGCCCTCAGCGTAAGGTAATCGGGGTTGACCTCAAGGATGACGCACGCGACTTAGCCACTCGCAACGCAGAGCGTCTTGGTATCACCAATGTTGCGTTCTTAGCGGGCAGTTGGTTCGAACCTATTGAAGCTGGTACGCAGTTTGCTTTGATTGTGTCTAATCCTCCTTATATCGAAGAGAGTGACCCACATTTGACGCAAGGTGATGTGCGGTTTGAGCCTTTGAGTGCGCTAGTGGCTGAGGATGAAGGCCTCGCAGACATCAAATGGATCGCGAGAGCGGCACGCGACTATTTGCTGCCGAATGGCTGGTTGATGTTTGAGCATGGGTTTGAGCAAGGTAAGGCGGTGCGAGAGATTCTGCAAGCCAATGGCTATCGCCAAATCGACACCCTCAAGGATTACGGCGGTAACGATCGAGTAACCATAGGTTGCCACGTTGCTGACTCATAGAGATAAAAAATAGAGAAGAGAACATGTACGAAGGATTAAAGCATTTTCACCTATTGACCATTGCCATCAGCGCCACGCTGCTTTCGGTACGATTTGCACTGATGATGGCCAACTCAAAGCTACTCGAGAACAAGTTTCTCAAAGTGTTTCCTCACATTAATGACACCTTCTTGCTGTTGTCAGGTATTTATCTGATTGTCATCACGGGCTTCATTCCGTTCACACCAGCGGCCCCATGGTTAACAGAAAAGTTAACCTGCGTGCTGGCGTACATTGCCCTTGGTTTTTTCGCCTTGAAACTGGGCCGAAACAAACTGCTGCGCACGTTCTCCTTTTTTGGCGCGCTCGGGTGGTTGGCGATGGCGGGCAAAGTCGCCGTCACCAAAACGCCGATGTTTTTTGGTTAATCAACCAGAATGAGAAAAACACTAAGATAGACAACAAAACAGGTGGTTAGGCGAGATATGCTGGAGTTATTTGACGAAGATTTTGATGCAATGGAGCTGGTAGAAGGCGCTTTGGCATTGAATAAGGCCATCAATTCAGACACTCAAGTGGCGTGGGCAGAGGCAGAATTACTTCGTTTGGTTAAAGAAGCTGAGCTGGCGCTAAGCCACGAGTATGATGAGAAGCAACGTTTTGATGCGCTATTGCGACTTTTCTACCATGAGTGGGGATTTCGCGGCGATCAAGATGCCTACTTCGACTCCGCTAATGCTTTTGTCGATAAAGTGCTAAAGCGGCGCAAGGGGATTCCGGTGAGTTTAGGCTCGCTGCTGCTTTATCTTGGCCGTCAACTGGACTTTCCTCTTAAGGCCGTCACGTTTCCTACCCAGTTTTTGCTCAAACTGGAGTGGTTCGGTGAGCCGGCGCGTTACATCAATCCTTTTAATGGCGAGTACGTGTGTGAGCACACGTTGGGCGCTTGGTTGATAGGGCACAGCGGTCCGTTGGCGACACTCAAATCTGAACACCTTAAAGAAGCGGACAATCCAACCGTGATTGGTCGCTGGCTAGCATTGATTAAATCGGCGCTGCTGCGTGAAGAGCGCTACACTTTAGCGTTAAAATGTACCGACTTGGCGCTGACGTTTGTCCCGGATGACCCTTATGAAATCCGCGACCGTGGTTTTATCTATCAGCAGCTTGATTGTCATCAAATTGCACTCAATGATTATCAGTATTTTATTGACCAATGCCCTGATGACCCGGCGTCTGAACTGCTCAAGAGCCAAGTCAACGCGATGAGCGATACGCGCGTCACTTTACACTAGCGCTAGGCGGTGTTTGCCGCCAACGCACACAAACCACTGTGGTTGTTAAGCGCAGTGACTAAATAAAGAGAGAACAAAATGGAACAGAAAATCGTTCAGGTTGGCGATATCCCCGTTGCCAACGACAAGCCGTTTACCCTATTTGCGGGCATGAATGTGCTCGAGTCGCGCGATCTTGCGATGCAAATTTGTGAGCACTACGTGAAGGTCACTGACAAACTTGGTATTCCTTACGTATTTAAAGCCTCTTTCGATAAGGCCAACCGCAGCTCGGTACACTCCTACCGTGGGCCAGGCCTAGAAGAGGGCATGAAGATTTTCCAAGAGCTCAAAGAGACATTTGGCGTAAAAATTATCACGGATGTCCACACTGAAGCGCAAGCTCAGCCTGTTGCCGATGTGGTTGATGTTATTCAGTTGCCTGCGTTTCTTGCGCGTCAAACCGATCTCGTGCAAGCGATGGCGAAAACGGGCGCCGTCATCAATGTCAAGAAACCGCAATTTATGAGTCCAGGTCAAGTGGGCAATATCGTCGAGAAATTTGCTGAGTGTGGCAATGAGCAGGTGATTTTGTGTGAGCGCGGTTCTTGCCACGGCTACGACAACTTGGTGGTGGATATGTTGGGCTTTGGCGTTATGAAAAAAGCCTCCAATGGTAGCCCGATTATTTTCGATGTGACCCACTCATTACAGATGCGTGACCCGTCTGGCGCGGCATCTGGTGGTCGTCGTGAGCAAACGGTCGAGCTTGCGAAAGCCGGCCTTGCAACCGGTATCGCCGGTTTGTTTATCGAGGCTCACCCTGATCCAGATAAGGCGCGTTGCGACGGTCCTTCTGCGCTGCCGCTAGATAAACTGGAGCCTTTCTTGGCGCAAATGAAAGCCCTTGATGATTTGATTAAGGGTTTTGCTCCGATCGACATTAAATAGTCTGTCGCGAAAAACATCGATTAAGCCAGCATTTGCTGGCTTTTTTCGTTTATAGGCGGTGAACGTTGGACAATGGGTGCAAAACTGTTGGTTAAACGCTCTCTGTCGCAAAATCAAGCTTGGGAGACCATCAATAAGCTAAACGTTTGCCTGTGATCGCTTGATGCGGCCAATGAAAACTCTGTGGTTTGTTTCATCCTTTCAAGCGAAATAAAGTGATCGATACATCATAAATATGAAAACAGACTGTTGCGCAAGAACCCTTAATTTAAACTAGTTCAAGTTTTACTGTTCTCAGAGCCGTTTTTTGACTCCGTTTAACTCGTTGAGAGCACAGTAATTTCGGCAGTGGAAACCCCCAAGTTCAAAAGGTATGACAATGAAGCAACGCCTGATCGTAAAAAGCGCTATAAGCGCAGCAATTCTGGCAACTCTGGCTGGCTGTGCCACCGCACCGCAGCACGAGTGGGAAGCAGACACAACGTACAAGTTCACCGTCCTTCACACCAATGACCACCACGGTCGTTTTTGGCAGAACAAATACGGCGAGTATGGGATGGCCGCGCGTAAAACTCTGATCGATGAGTTGCGTGCTGATATCACTGCACAAGGCGGCAGCGTGCTGCTGTTGTCTGGTGGTGACATCAACACTGGCGTGCCAGAATCTGACTTGCAAGACGCGGAGCCCGATTTCAAAGGCATGAGCAAAATCGGCTATGATGCGATGGCGCTTGGTAACCACGAGTTTGACAACCCACTTGAGGTGTTGTTCAAGCAAAAAGAGTGGGCCAACTTCCCAATGCTGTCCGCTAACATCTACGACAAAGCTACGGGCGAGCGTATGTTCCAGGCATACCAGATGTTCAATAAGCAAGGTATTAAGATTGCCGTCATCGGTTTAACTACCGAAGATACGGCGAAAATCGGTAACCCAGAGTTTATTGGTGGCATCGATTTCCGCGACCCGAAAGAAGAAGCGAAGAAGCTGATCGCTGAGCTACAAGAAACGGAAAAGCCAGATCTGATTTTCGCTGTGACTCACATGGGCCACTACGAAGATGGTAAGCGTGGCGTGAACGCACCGGGTGATGTGGCTTTGGCTCGTTACCTAGATGAAGGTTCTCTGGATATGATTGTAGGTGGTCACTCCCAGGAACCAGTCTGTATGGAAGCGCCAAATGTCGTGAAGAAAAACTTCGCGCCATCCGATGAGTGTAAACCGGACATGCAAAATGGCACCTACATTGTCCAGGCGCACGAGTGGGGCAAATACGTCGGTCGCGCGGACTATGAGTTCCGTAACGGTGAACTGCAGATGGTGAGCTACGACCTGATTCCGGTCAACTTGAAGAAAAAAGTCAAAGTGGATGGCGAATCAAAACGCGTCTTTATCGAAGACGAGATTGCCGAAGACAGCGAACTGCTCGAGTTTTTGCGTCCTTACCAAGAGCAAGGTCAAGCTCAGTTGAATGTGAAGATCGCAGAGACCAATGGCAAGCTGGAAGGGGATCGTAATGTGGTTCGTTTCCAACAGACCAACTTAGGCCGTTTGATCGCGACCTCGCACATGCAACGTGCCAAAGCGGATTTTGCTGTGATGAACTCAGGTGGCGTGCGTGACTCGATTGAAGGCGGTGACGTGACCTACAAAGACGTACTAACGGTTCAGCCGTTTGCCAACATTTTGACCTACACCGATATGTCTGGCCAAGAAGTGTTGGATTACCTCAACGTTGTGGCGACCAAGCCAGTGGACTCTGGCGCTTACGCTCAGTTTGCCGGCATTTCAATGACAGTGGAAAACGGTGAAGTGTCAAACGTGTTTATCGGTGGTAAACAGTTGCGTCTTGACGGCACTTACCGCTTCACAGTACCAAGCTACAATGCTGCAGGGGGCGATGGCTATCCTAAGCTGACGGACCACCCAGGTCACGTCAACACGGGCTTCGTTGATGCAGAAGTGCTCAAAGACTACCTAGAGGCGAACAGCCCAGTAGATGTAAACCAATACGCACCAGCAGGTGAGATGGTTTACAAGTAATTGACCTAACAAGCTAAATCTTATTAACTGAATGCGCAGCCTAGAGCTGCGCTTTTTTATTCTCGGAGTGTGTATGACCCCAGCCATCAATCTTGCGAAAAAACACAAAATTCCTCATCAAATACACCAGTATCAGCACGACGCGCGTGCCGAGAGTTACGGGCTCGAAGCCGCACAAGCATTAGGGCAAGATCCCAATAGCGTGTTTAAAACTCTACTGTTTTCACTCAATGGTGAGGCGAAAAACCTCGCTGTCGCAGTGATACCTGTTAACCAAAAACTCAATTTGAAGCAGGCGGCAAAAGCGGCAAAGGCTAAAAAAGCAGAGATGGCCGATCCGGCTATTGCGCAAACAGTGACAGGGTATATTGTGGGCGGAATCAGCCCGCTCGGGCAAAAGAAGCGATTGGCGACGTTTATCCATCAAAGTGCGTTGGAGCGTGAAACGATCTGTGTCAGCGCAGGTAAGCGAGGGTTGGAAATCGAATTGGCGGCGCAAGATTTGGCAAAACTGACCCAAGGCCAGTTTGCCAATCTTTGTGAAGGATGAGCGTGGATTAGCGCGCTTCTTCCTCTTCCATTTGTGCGTTGTCGACGACGTGGTTTTCTCCCAGGTCTTTTGGAAGAACCAGATTTAGCACAATCGCGACGATACCACATAGGCTCACGCCTTGGAGACTGAACTCACCGATGCCAAACGCCATACCACCAATACCAAAGACTAAGGTAATGGCAACGATGACGAGGTTACGAGATTTGTGCAAATCGACGTGATTTTTGATTAAGGTGTTCAATCCCACGGTCGCAATTGAGCCAAACAACAGAATCATGATACCGCCCATCACTGGCATAGGGATGGTTTGCAGCGCAGCGCCAAGCTTGCCGACCAACGCAAGGACAATAGCCGTCACCGCAGCGTAGGTCATGATCACAGGATTGAAGGCTTTGGTCAGCATGACTGCACCTGTCACCTCTGAGTAGGTGGTGTTGGGTGGCGCACCAAACAGTGATGCCGCCATCGTCGCGACCCCGTCCCCCGCAATCGTGCGATGAAGGCCGGGCTTTTTCAGGTAATCTTTTCCGGTGACGTTTGAAATGGCCAGCATGTCCCCAACGTGCTCTACCGCTGGCGCGATGGCAACGGGAATCATAAATAGAATGGCGTTAATGTTAAATTCAGGCGCCGTGAAGTTTGGTAGCGCAAACCATGCCGCTTCTTTGACGGGCGTGAAATCGACAATGCCGTAGCCCAAGCTCAGGCAGTATCCCACCACAATGCCCCCCAAAATAGGGGTGAGCTTGAGGAAGCCTTTGGCAAAGACACTCAGGAGAATCGTTGTGAGCAGTGAAACAGAAGAGATCACTAGCGCCGCTTGTCCATCAATCAGTTGCGTGCCATCGCCCCCTTTACCCAGTGCCATATTGACGGCGACGGGCGCCAATCCAAGACCAATCACCATAATGACCGGCCCAACCACAACGGGAGGCAGCAATTTATGGATAATCTCAACCCCACGAAGTTTGATTAGACCACCCAGTGCGACATACACCAAGCCAGCGGCCATCAAACCACCCATAGTGGCTGGTACACCCCAGGTTTGTACTCCGTAAAGGATAGGGGCGATAAAAGCGAAGGAGGAGGCGAGGAAGATGGGAACAGAGCGGCGAGTCATTAATTGAAAGAGTAAGGTACCAAGGCCAGCACCGAAGAGGGCAACGCTAGGGTCGAGTCCCGTCAGCAGCGGGACGAGAACCAGGGCCCCAAACGCAACAAACAGCATTTGTGCGCCTTGAATGGCATTTTTCATGTCGTCATTCCTTTGTAAAGCGGATAGTTTCGGTCTAGTACATAGCGATAGAGCATAGGTACTAAAAATAAAATCGCGAGATTTTAACATTAAAGCAAACGATTGCAATCTGAGCTTGATCAAATATTGCTCGTTTGAATAGGCAGGTGAACTGCGTTTACTCGGTGCTTTGCTATTTTAATCCGTGCGTTGCTGTTTCACTCCGAGAGTGGCTACGAGGAGAGTGTTAGCCATATCGCGCTTGCTGCTGCCAACCGACCGGGAAAGTTGCCCCGCAGCGGATAGTTGCTTATCATCGCTGTTTGTGAATTCGATTAGATGTAGGAAATGTATGCGCCGTTTAGCTTTACTCGCGCTCGGACTGATGGGTTTGCCAGCGATGGCCTTGACCAATGTGGATCTTTACCGAGCTGAAATCGTCATCGATCAAAGCGAGAATAACGCCGATACCCGAGCTCGCGAAGCAGGGATGAAGCAAGTCATCATTCGCGCGTCTGGCGACCCGCAAGCTGCGGATAACGAAGTCGTCAAGAAGGCCCTCTCTCAGAGCGCTCAGTACGTTTCTCAACTCGGCTACGGCAAAATCGGTGAGGATACCTCACTGCGTATGTCGTTTAGCGGCCCTCATATTCGCTCTCTACTCAGTCAAGCGCAACTGCCGCTTTGGCCAGCAACACGTGCGAACGTTTTAGTCTGGATGGTGGAAGAGACGCCCTACGATCGCACCATCATCTGGGAGCATTCTCGCTCTGAGACACTGGTCAACTTGCAGCAGCAAGCGCGAGAGCGAGGCTTGCCCGTGACCGTACCGGTTGGCGATTTTGATGACGTTACCGGAGTGGCTGTCTCAGACTTGTGGGGCGGCTTTATTCAGCCAGTGGGTCAAGCGAGTCAGCGCTACCCGGTTGATGCTGTCTTAGTGGTGAAAGTGCAAGGCGAATCACTACGTTGGACGTTATACGATCAAAAGCCTGCGACCATAGGGGTGACTCGTCAAGCACCGATTAGCGGCGCCAATAATGGTGCAGATGCGGCGAATAAAATGATTAACCAAATCAGCGACTACTACGCGAAAAAGAGTGCGGTGCTGGTGGCGAGTGAGTCTTCTGAGTCCGTGAAAGCACGCTTTATTGAACTCAATGACGCGATGGGCTTTTTCCAACTTGAGAATAAGCTCAAGGCACTGAGCTCAGTCGCCTCGTTAGACATCATCAAAATTCAGGGCAATCAGGTGACGTTTGATGTCCACTTGCTTGCCAGTGTTGAAGAGTTTGAGCAGCAGGTCTCTGCACTCGAAGTGACGCAACTGGAGACCCAGTTTATTCAAACTGAACCCGAGGTAGGGGAGCTCACGCCAACGTTGCCAGTGCAAGGCAGCGATGAGCTCAATCAGCCTAGCGATACGACGACGACCGATTCAACTCTTGTGGCGACAGAGAGTTCGCTGGCGGCTTCAGCCCCGCTTATTCAGACTGAAACGGTGCTGCTGTTCCAGTGGCAAGGTAAACCGTATCAACCTGAGCCGCTACTGATCCAGCCAGACAGTGACGTCTCTGCCAACGAAGCAGTGGCAGAGACTGAAGGTGTGGAGATGGAACCTATTGAGGTAGTAGAGTAAACCACATCAAGATTTGAGATGAGAAAGGGGCTGGATGATCCGCCCCTTTTGTCGTTTTTTACCCGGAGTATAAGGGTGAGTTGGCTAGATGGGTGACCATCAGCGTGACCTTATCCCTCAGACTTATCTTCAGCGCCGAACTTAGCACGCTCTTCTTTTTCCACTTTGGACAATCTTTTTAGTTTCATGCCCAACTCTTGTCCCCGTGCTCGTGCATAAAGGATGTTGCCAGCAAACGCGAGACTGGTGAGTAGCAGTTCAACCAGTGCTAAATAACGTTCGCCGTCGTCAATCCAAAGGATGGTCAAAGCGTGTAGGAAGTAGAGCATTAAAACAAAGTTTGCCCATGCGTGTGTATACGGTTTGCCGGCCAAAATCCCGGGCATAGGCAGCAGCAGTGGGATAGCCCAAGCAATCGCGAGTGTGGTGCTGTTGAGGTGAGGGTGAGGCGATAACGATAATTGCCACAGTCCAATCCAAGCGAGCAGCGCCAGATTGCCAAGCAGCGCCATCAAACGGTATCGTTTTGTGGTCGCTTGCATCTCTTGCATGGTTAGAGTTCCTTTAATTGACGTGCGCAGCGGGCAATACGTTTGCCGACTTGCTGAGCTAATGCTATTTCGTCTTGCGACAAGGTGCGTGGTTGATGTGTCGTGACCGCACTGGCGCCATAAGGCGTGCCCCCAGAGCGTGTGGCATGCAGAGCTGGTTCAGAATAAGGAATCCCCAAAATTAACATCCCATGGTGCAGTAGCGGTAACATCATAGACTGCAAGGTGGTTTCTTGGCCGCCGTGCATGGATGAGGATGCGGTGAAGACACAAGCGGGCTTATCAATCAGATCGCCCGCTAGCCATAATGGTGTCGTCTTATCCCAAAAGTGCTTTAACGCGCCAGCCATATTGCCAAACCATACAGGGCTGCCCATCGCAAGCCCCGCGCAGTTTTTCAACTCGTCCAGAGTAATAATGGGATCGAGGGGATCATCGCCGCTCTCTATCTCGTTGACGGTGCGAAGCAACGCTTCACAACCGTCAATCGACTCAATGCCTCGCGCAATCTGCTGTGCGAGTGAGCGGGTTGCACCGTGTCGACTGTAGTAAAGGACAATCAGGCGGCAGCTCATAGTAGCTCAAGCACCTGCTCTGGTGGTCGGCCATGTTTGGCATGACCTTTGTTGACAACAATAGGTCGCTCAATCAACTTCGGATGTTCCGCCATTGCGCGAAACAGGGTTTCATCGTCGGCATCGGCCAGTTGCAGCTCTTTGTAAATCTCTTCTTTGGTGCGCATCATGTCACGAACTTCAGAGAAGCCGAGTTGGCTAAAGAGTATCTTGAGCTCATCGACACTTGGGGTTTGCTCGAGATATTTGACGATGTGAGGCTCAACACCATTTTCTTCTAATAGCGCCAGTGTTTGACGGCTTTTTGAGCAGCGAGGGTTGTGATAAATCACGACAGACATAGTCTTTCTCCATTATTGTTATCGTTCGATCTTGTGTTATTGCAGCGCCATAAAGCGATCACGCTGAATCATAAGTTGGTCAATGCGTGCATCGTATCTCGCCTGTTTTAGGCTGCCAAGGTCAGCGAGTTGGCTGGCTTGAGTGTAATACTGAATCGCTTTGTTCCAGTTGGCTTTCAACGCCAAAATCTCCGCACGCGCGGCCAAATCTTCGTCACTGTACCCTAAGTGAATGCTGGCTTCCGAGAGCAAGTGCCATCCGTTGACATCATTTGGGTTGTCGTGGGTATAGCGCTGCAAGACTTTGGACGCGTCTTGATTCTTATCCATTTGCATCAAGACGTTGGCGTAGTTGATGGTCAGGACGGGGTTATTTGGTGTTGCTTTCAGAGCTTGCTCTAACAGCGTTTTGGCTTTCTCAGGTGTTTTTTGTGCGATATAGAGATCGCTCATCGCATCGAGATAAAAATGATTATTCGGCTGCTGCTTGTACAGTTCATGCAGGGTTTTGCTCGCTTCGTCGAGTTGGTTGTTGTCCATTTGCACCAGTGCTCGACCGTATTGGAATGCGCGTTTAATCTCGGGCTCTGCTTTTGCTTCGGTGCGCTCAAACCAATCGAGTGCCGCTTTCGAACTGATACCCGCATAGCGGGCGACGATACGCGCACGCGCTAAATGATAATCGAGTGACGAATCGACCCGTCTTGCCGGATAGTTTTGCGCACGAGCTCGGCTATCGGTGATGCGATCTTCAGGTAACGGGTGAGTGAGCAGCATTGGCGGTGGCGTACTCGCGTAACGGTACTCATCCGCTAAGCGACTGAAAAAGCGTGGCATGGCGTTGACGTCAAATCCCGCTTTCGCCAGCGTGGAGATGCCAAAGCGATCCGCTTCTTTTTCGTTCGAACGCGTGTAGTTGATTTGGCCCTGCATGCTGCCTGCGGTTGTCGCCGTAATGGCCGCAATTCCCGCTTCTGGCGCCGCAATCGCAAGTAGAAGGGCTCCCGCGAGAGCCGCCATGGTGGCAGGTGAACGTCTGGCTTGATCTTCCATACTGCGCGCTAAATGACGCTGCGTGACGTGAGCTATTTCGTGCGCCACGACGGAGGCGAGTTCACTTTCACTCTGTGCATGCAAAAATAATCCGCTGTGTAACGCGACATAACCACCGAAGAAGGCAAAGGCGTTGATGTTGCGGTCGCGGATCATAAAAAAGGTGAAGGGGGTTTTCACATCGTCCGCATTCGCCACCAATCGATGGCCTAAAGCGTCGATATATTCGTTGAGGACAGGGTCATTGACGATAGGCTGGCCGTTTCTCAACATGCGCATGTAGGCGTCGCCGTATTGCATCTCTTGTGCAATCGTCAAGGTGCCGCTGGCGGCGGTACCAATGTCGGGCAAGTCTAGTGTGTTGGCATACACCGGTGTAACAGGGCCGAAGCTGGCGGTAGATGTCCCTAAAACAGTCGCTACACACAAGCAAACGATAGAACGCGTACGTTTAAGCATAAATTTCCTGAAATGCTCCGTGGATATTGTCTCGACAGCAAGCTGAGCTGCACTTACTGCTTGGACACCGAGTTTTGCGGTTGGTTTCGAGTGCAATGTCTCGGTGGTCTCCCTGTGTTACCCGTCATTCTCTTAGTTGGTTGAGGGAGAGTCAAATAGCGGTCAAAGTTTGCCTAGCCGCCTCTATTTACACTGTCTCTTTTAAAAAAACACTATACAATACTTCACGATATAATATGCATCGAGCGGAAGAATGGAACCCAATATTTTGGATCTGCGCCAGGAGCGGTGCCCGATGGCGCTGTTATTAGCCAAACGTTACCTCACATCGCTTCATGAGCAGAGTTCAGCATCACTTCTTACCTCTGACCCGCAATCGTTGAAGGATATTCAGCGTTTTGTTACGGCGAAAGGGTGGCAACATGACTGCCAACCCCAAGAAGGCCACTTCGCTTTGCATGTTACTCTTTGTCTAGATGTCACAAGGGAAAACAGTTAAATGCTTGAAATGATCAATCGCTGGTACAAGCGACGCTTCTCTGATCCTCATGCCGTGAGCCTAGTGGCCATACTGCTCTTTGGTTTTATTACTATCTACTTTTTCGGCAACTTGATTGCGCCTTTGTTGGTGGCGATCGTGTTGGCTTATTTACTTGAATGGCCGGTCAATCAGTTGACCCGAGTTGGGCTGCCCCGCACCTTATCGGTGGTGGTGGTGATTCTGGGCTTTATCAGCATTATGCTGGTGGCTGTATTTGGTCTGGTACCAACGATTTGGCAACAGGTCGGCAACCTCATCAATGATATTCCCACCATGTATGTCGGTTTACAAAAAGTCATTGCTGAGTTGCCTAAGCGCTATCCAGAACTTGAGAATTTCCAGATCGTCGAATCTCTGGTGAGCAACACGAAAAATCAAGTATTGGGAATGGGAGAAAGCGTTGTCAAAGGGTCGTTGGCGTCTTTGGTGAGCTTGGCCACATTGGCTGTGTATTTGGTTCTCGTGCCACTGTTGGTGTTTTTCCTATTGAAAGATAAGCAAGAGATGCTAGAGATGGCCAGTGGCGTACTGCCGAGAAATCGTCGTCTCGCCAACAAAGTGTGGCTTGAGATGAATGAGCAGATCTCCAACTACATTCGCGGCAAAGTGATGGAAATCCTGATTGTGGGTGGCGTGAGCTACATTACGTTTGCGATTTTGGATCTGCGTTACGCGGTGTTATTGGCGGTGTCTGTCGGGCTTTCTGTGCTCATTCCTTATATTGGCGCGGCTGCCGTTACCTTGCCAGTGGCTATGGTCGGATTGTTCCAATGGGGATTCACACCACAATTCTACTGGCTGCTGTTGGCTTACGGCATAATCCAAGCGTTAGATGGCAATGTGTTGGTTCCGGTTCTGTTTTCTGAAGCGGTCAACTTACATCCGGTGGCGATCATCGTTGCTGTTTTAGTCTTTGGCGGATTGTGGGGTTTTTGGGGGGTCTTCTTCGCAATTCCTCTGGCCACTTTGGTTAAAGCGGTATGGCGTGCTCTTCCGAGTAGTGAAGAAGAGAATATTATTTCTTAGTAAGTCGTCAGTTGTCGGTGAAATAACGCCGCTAGAGTTAAAACTCTAGCGGCGTTATTTTTTATGCACTATTCATATTAGGGCAGAATTTTATTCGATAAAACCTCGATATTGCCAAGGGAGGTGTGCCGAACAAACCCAATGTGGACGAGGCGAGGTTGCATAAGGGCTAGATGACAAAAAAGTCGACTAGTACTTTTGAATTATCTGGTTTATGCAGCTAGATTTATACAGTCAGGTAGGAGTTGCCTGATAGAGCGATGAAATATTGAAAGGTTGAGTGAAAAAATTCACTCTTTTTGTTTACAAGTTATCGTTTCTATAAGAATTTACTCAAGTCAACGTCAGCACAGTCGATAGATATAACTACAATAATACGAACGACCTATACATTTTTCGAGGGAAGTTATGAGATTTAATCAAAAGATTGTCGCCGCATCGTCCGCGCTGCTATTTGTGACGGTCGCCCTGTTGTCCGTCCAGCAACTGTCCATTGTGAAAAACGAAGTCGAGGAGCTGGTGGATGTCAGCTTGAGCGAAATCGTTAACGGCGTAAGAAACACGGTGGTGTCCGAGATGGAAGCGAAAAAATCGTTGGCCCGCTCGTCGACTGAAGTGTTGCAGTTAGACCCATTCAATAAAGCACGTGTGAGTGAAATCCTTGAGCAGCCCAATTTGAAATCGAGCTTTCTTGCTGTGGGATATGGTTATGAGTCCGATGGGTCTCTGGTAGAAAACGACGATGGTTGGGAAGCCGATTCGAGTTATGACCCTCGCGTTCGTCCTTGGTATCAAGATGCGAAAGCCAAAGGAGCGTTGATTGTCACTGCGCCATACGTGGATGTCTCATCGAAGAAAGTCATTATTTCGATCGGCACGCCAGTGAAAGAAAACGGCAAAATGGTCGCCGGTATGTTCTATGACATGGAACTGGGTGGCTTGGCGGATTTGGTCAACACAGCCAATCTTCATGATGCGGGTTACCTGTTTATTATCTCAGGTGATGGCACGACCATTGCGCACCCTAACTCGGACTTTAACGGCGAGAACTTGTCGACCTACCTGCCTGAAGTAACGCTTCAAGAGGGTGAACAGCGCATCACGCAAGACGGTAAAGATTTCCTTATTAAATTGGCGCATGTTCCCAGTGAAAACTGGTACATTGGCGCGATTGTCGATGAAAGCGTCGCGTTTAAAGCCATCAGCGATATGCGTAATAGCTCGATCATTTACGTGATTATCGGTGTGGTGTTGAGTATTCTTGGCCTGACCTTCCTCATCAAAGTGTTGATGCGCCCACTAGGTACACTCAACGCGGCGATTCAAGATGTGGCATCTGGGCAAGGGGATTTGACCAAACGTCTTGATACCAA
This sequence comes from Vibrio sp. R11-SG3-ISO3-SZ, assembly GCF_059834345.1. Taxonomy (NCBI): domain Bacteria; kingdom Pseudomonadati; phylum Pseudomonadota; class Gammaproteobacteria; order Vibrionales; family Vibrionaceae; genus Vibrio; species Vibrio sp. R11-SG3-ISO3-SZ. The sequence goes on along the minus strand of NZ_JCBDGX010000056.1, from coordinate 28,833 downwards.
CACAGATAAAGAGTTTGCCGAGCTTGCGTATGGCTTTAACCAGTTCACGGAAACGTTGCAGCAACAGATTCAACAATCGAAAGCGATCGGTGCAGAGATCCTACGCGGCACAGAGATGACGGTTCAAGGCTCGCACGAATCTGCCGAAGCAATGCGTAGTCAGTTACAAGAGCTTGAACAGTTGGCGACTGCGATGAACGAGATGGCGGTCACCGCGACGGAAGTGGCCAACAATGCACAAGGTGCTGCAGCTGCCGCGCGTGAGGCCGATGAAGCAACGCTTGATGGTACCTCGGTGGTGAGTGACACCACAGCCTCGATCGACATGCTTTCTGCTCGCATCGATCAAGCGGTTGAAGAAGTGCAAGGGCTTGAGTCGGCGACGGCTAACATTGAGACCATTTTGAAGGTCATCAATGACATTGCCGATCAAACTAACCTATTGGCACTGAACGCCGCGATTGAGGCTGCGCGTGCGGGTGAGTCGGGACGTGGGTTTGCGGTTGTAGCTGATGAAGTTCGAACTCTGGCGCAAAGAACCCAAGAGTCAACGACCGAAATTCGCAACATGATTGAGCAGCTACAAGCAGGCGCGAGCTCAGTGTCGGCCGCCATGAACGAAAGTAAAGCGACCGCGGTCGACGCTGTGGACAAAGCGCAAGCGGCCGATGGTGCACTGCAACGTATTCGTGATGCGATTCAGCGAATCTCGGATATGAATATGCAAATTGCGTCGGCGGCTGAGCAGCAGAGCTTGGTTGCAGAAGAGATCAACAGCAACACAGTGAAAATCAAAGATCTCTCTACACAGGTGACCAACGCGTCAGAAGAGGCCAGTATTGCCATGCAGGTTCAAACTGAGAACGTGCGAGAGCAAGACGCGATTCTCAACAAGTTCATTGTGTAGTTCCTACCTTTGATAGTAAAAATGCCAGCATTTCTGCTGGCATTTTTGTCTCTGTAATTTTCTCTATCCAACTTTTTCACGGTAAGGCGCGATGAGTGGGTGGTAAACGCAATCGTTAGGCTTTCTCATTCAGGTAGTTCAGAACCACTTCGTGATGGTCTTTCGTTTTGAACTTGTCGAACACGTGTTCAATCACACCGTCTTCGTTGATAAGGAAGCTAATGCGGTGCAAACCGTCATACACTTTACCCATAAATTTCTTTTCGCCCCACACACCGAACTGCTCGGCGACAGCGTGGTCTTCATCGGAAAGTAAGGTGAAGTTGAGCTCGTCACGTTCGATGAATTTACCGAGTCGTTTTACTGGGTCGATACTTACCCCCAACACCACCACGTTGTGCTTATCTAGCTCGGTTTTCACGTCACGCAGACCTTGTGCTTGAACTGTGCAGCCTGGCGTCATCGCTTTAGGGTAGAAGTAGAACAGCACTTTCTTGCCAGCGAAATCGGACAATGACACGGTATCGCCGTTTTGGTCGAGAAGAGAAAAAGCAGGAGCAGGAGAGCCGGCTTTGAGTGTATTCATGAAGTATTCCTTTCTTACTGACTATTTTTTAGAAAATTAAGTGAGCCTCGAACTTGTAGCTCTTTACATAAAGCGTTGAAGTCTTCTTGTAACTGCATCAGGTTACAACCCGAGTCGACAGAAGCAGAAATAGCGATATGGAACTGGTCTTGCGGCGCTTGAATCTTATCTTTATTGATCGTCTGGGCGCTAAGAGAAGAAAGGCCAATCTCTTTGCTGGCAAAGAACTGGGTGAACTGTTCCGTTAAGCCCGGTTTATCGTCCGACTCAATGAAGACTTCGACCATATAGCTATTGTCTGACAGAGTGTGAGGAGAAGTACGTTTCATCATGGTGATGAGATCATGTTCCTGGCCAAGTAAAGGCAAGGTGGTCTCGACGCGAGTGATGGCTGCGTTGCTTCCCGACAGCAGCATGATAAGCGTGAATTCACTACCAAATAGCGCAATACGACTATCAACAATGTTGCAACCCGAGTGCGTCACATGGTGAACGACTTGGTTACAGATGCCTGAGCGGTCTGTCCCTACCGCGGTAATCACCAGATGTTGGTTCATAATGTCACTTCAGTCATTGTTAACTTTGTTAATGAGATAGCTTAGCACAGTTAAAAGGGAGAAAGTTGCGGGATCTGTAGGTTTTCTAATCACCTAAATTGAGTGTTTTCACATTGTAGAGTGAAAGCGCGCAGCCTAAGTCAAATCGGGTTGTGGAGTGGTCTAGGTTGGGATAGATTTTACCCAGAATTGCGCCAACGCTAACATATGATAAATATTCACAGATTTAGGTGATTTAAGCGTGACGAACCGCTTGTGTTTTTCAATCCCCATACAGTAACATGCGATAAGTATCGAAATTAGGGAGATAGACATGTTTTCAGGAAGTATCGTCGCGTTAATTACACCGTTTAATCAAGAAGACGAAGTCGATTACGCGAGTCTGAAAAAACTGGTCGAATACCACATTGCTGCGGGCAGCAGCGGTATTGTTGCGGTAGGTACGACGGGTGAATCATCGACGTTATCGATAGAAGAGCATGTCAAGGTTGTACTCAAGACGCTGGAATTCGCGGATGGCCGTATTCCTGTTATAGCAGGCACAGGCGCGAACGCAACCCACGAGTCAGTCACCTTTAGCCGCCTATTGAATAATACGGGTATCGCCGGTTGTCTGAGCGTTACACCATACTACAACAAGCCAACACAAGAAGGTTTGTACCAGCACTACAAAGCGATCGCTGACGTCAGCGAAGTGCCGCTGATCCTATACAATGTACCGGGTCGTACTGCGGTAGACCTTAAACCTGAGACGGTTGCTCGCCTTTCTGAAATCGACAACATCGTTGCATTAAAAGATGCGACCGGTGATTTGAGTCGAATTGCGATTCATCGTGAACTTTGTGGCGAAGATTTTATCTTACTAAGTGGTGATGACTCGACGGGTTTGGATTTCGTCAAAATGGGTGGTCAAGGTGTGATTTCTGTGACCAACAATATTGCGGCTGCGGATATGGCGACCATGTTCCGCTTAGCCAGCGAAGGCAAATACGATGAAGCGGAAGTCATCAACCAACGTTTGATGCCTTTGCACAAGAATCTATTTGTGGAGTCAAGCCCGATTCCGGTCAAGTGGGCGGCGCATAAGTTGGGTCTGATTGACCACGGTAGCCTAAGATTGCCGCTGACAGAGCTGTCAGACAACGCGCAGCCGATTGTATCGCAAGCCATGACGGATGCGGGCATCTACTGATTTAGGATAACTGCCGAAGCTTAGCTTCGGCTTTGATTTCTTAGGAGTTTCAATGAAATTGTCTCACCAGCTAGTCGTTAGTTCACTAGCTGTTTTTGTTTTAAGCGCCTGCTCAGGCAGCGCCACGCAGCGTCGCCAAGCCAAAGACGACTTTGAGTATCTCAATGCCCCTGATTTAACCGAGTGGACGTTACCGGCGGGCGCAGAGCCTCAGTTTTACCCCAACTACCAAATTCCTCAAGGTGAGTTTAGCGGTGGAATTGGTCGTGAAGTGGATATCCGCCCTCCCCAGCAGGTCCTAGCCTTGATTCCTGGCGCGCGAGCAGAGCGCAAAGAAGGGGAAACGACATTATGGCTGCTACGCGAAGACGAACTGGATCGCGTTTGGCAAACTGCGCAAACCATGCTGAGTGAGCGCAACATCGGTATCGTAGAGCAAACGGCAGACCATATTGAAACCGATTGGGTGACATGGAATTCTGCTGATGAAGATGTGGAACTCAGCTCTCGCTACGATATCTCTCGTCTTGTGGCAAACAACCGCTACGGCTTCAAAATTTCTCTTATCGATTGGCGCGAAGGCGGTAAATCTATGCCTGTTACTGCGACCAATAAATCTCGCTACAACGCTTTGATGACCAATCTTGTCACCGCTCGCTATGATTTGGATTTGCGTGAAGAAGCGACGCGTAAAGCGCAAGAGCTGGTTAAACAGATCCCTATTACAATGGGCCGAGATCGCAGTGGTTTCCCGGTTATCATCGCTCGTACTCCATACGATGTCCTATGGCAGCGTTTGCCAGAATTGCTACCTAAGATGGGCTTTACCATCGAAGCGCGCAACCAATCTCAAGGCACCATCAAGGCCAAGTATGCCTCACCGGATGATGCGTTTTGGGATGATATCGGAGTGAAACCGACCGAGCTGAAAGCGGGAACTTATACCTTCCTCTTTGGCGATCTTGGGAACCGTACGTCCATCAACATTACCGATTCATCGGATGCCCCTGTGAATGAAGAGTTGTTGAAAGATATGGCGCCAGTGCTGGCGGCGGTGGCAGAAAAACAGGCCAAATAGGTGTTGTCTGCATCATCCAAACGTAAAAAAGCTGACCTAGAGTCAGCTTTTTTGATCTTAATTGTCTTTAGATTTTCATTTATCCAAAGACCAACGCGTTTAGAGCGTCATCGCGGCAATCCAGCCAAAGACGATCAATGGGATGTTGTAGTGGATAAAGGTCGGGACAACCGTTTCCCATACGTGCTCATGCTGCCCATCGGCATTCAGGCCAGACGTCGGGCCTAAGGTCGAATCAGAGGCCGGAGAGCCTGCATCACCAAGCGCTGCCGCCGTACCGACAAGGGCAACGGTCGCCAGTGGTGAAAAACCAAACGCAGCAGCAAGTGGAACGTAAATGGTGGCGATAATAGGAATAGTGGAGAAAGAAGAACCGATACCCATGGTGACTAATAGGCCAACAATGAGCATCAGAAGCGCAGCGAGCGGTTTGTTGTCACCAATGCTGGTAGAGAGTGCTTCAACCAAAGATTCAACACCACCGGTTTGCTTCATGACCGCTGCAAAGCCTGCGGCTGCAATCATGATGAAGCCAATCATAGCCATCATGTGCACACCCTTAGTAAAGACATCCTGAGTTTCACGCCAGGCAATCACACCACCAAAGGTAAAGACCATAAAGCCAGCTAGGGCACCGACAATCATTGAACCGGTCGAGAGCTGAACCGTCAATGCCGCGATAATACCCAATGCGGCAGTCAGAACGTTCTTCTTGTTCACTTGGGTGGTGTTCTCTTCCACATGCGTCAGCTCCGTCTCTTTGTAGATTCGAGGCTTACGGTAGCTGACAAAAATAGCCGTGATCAGACCAAACACCATACCCGCAGCAGGGAGCAGCATCGCCATCGGCACTTGGCTTGCGGTGACAGACTCAAGACCGTTGTCGTGCAAGTTTTTCAGTAAGATGTTGTTGAGGAAAATGCCACCAAAACCGATCGGCAACACCATGTATGGCGTGACCAGGCCAAAAGTCAGCACACAGGCAATCATGCGGCGGTCAAGGTTCAGTTTTGCAAATACGCCTAGCAAAGGTGGAATAAGAATAGGGATGAAGGCGATATGGACAGGAATGACGTTTTGCGATGACATGGTCACTAGAATCAGGGCAACCAGCACGGCGTACTTAAGGCCAAGTGACGCATTGGCATTCTCTTTACCATGAATACGTTTGATCACGCTGCTTGCTAGAAGGTCGGTGATGCCGGATTTTGAAATCGCAACGGCAAACGTACCTAGCATCGCGTAGCTCAGTGCAATCGTTGCGCCGCCACCTAGACCACTTTCAAACGCGGAAACCGCCTCATTTAGACTCATGCCAGAGACGAGGCCGCCGATGATAGCACTGAATGTCAGCGCGACCACGACGTTCACGCGCATTAGGGCAAGCGCTAGCATAACGCAAACGGAAATAACAACAGGGTTCATAACTTACTCGATAATTGTGTTTACATGTTTTTAGTATTAATCGGCGTCGTCGCTCAGTGGCCAGCCGCCTAGGGCTTTCCATTTATTGACGATGCCACAGAAAAGCTCTGCGGTTTTCTCCGTGTCGTAGAGCGCAGAGTGGGCTTCTTTGTTGTCAAATTCCATCCCTGCGGTTTTACACGCTTTGGCCAGAACAGTTTGACCGTAGGCCAAACCACTTAATGCGGCAGTATCAAAGGTGGCGAAGGGGTGAAATGGGACGCGTTTGAGCTTGCTACGTTCGCTTGCTGCCATGACAAAACTGTGGTCAAAAGTGGCATTGTGCGCAACGATGATAGCTCGGCTACAGTCCGCCGCTTTTTGCTCGCGGCGAACAAGCTTATAAATCTCTTTTAATGCTTCGGCTTCTGTCACTGCGCCGCGAAGCGGGCTAAATGGGTCACGAATCCCATTGAATTCTAGGGCTTCTTTTTCTAAGTTCGCCCCTTCAAATGGTTCAACATGGAAGTGAATCGTTGACGCAGGGTGGAGGTCGCCATTTTCATCCATACGTAAGGTGACCGCGCAGATTTCCAAGAGGGCATCGGTTTGGGCGTTAAATCCTGCGGTCTCGACGTCGATCACCACTGGGAAATAGCCTCGAAAGCGTTTTTTAAGCGTCAATGCTTCGTTTTCTGAACTCATGTTGGTCTATTGTTATGTGACAGGGGCAGCATTATTGCAGATTCTGTCAACAAGAAAAACCGTTAATCTCTTTGATGGCGACGCTGGGGAATGAAAGTGTTGGCGAGCTTTTTGCATCATTCTCACCAAAGTCATGCAGACAGAGTGACAAGCGGCAACGCCAGTCACCCAGCAGTATTAGAGATGAAGCATACTATGAACAAATTCTACGTTGCCTGTTTAGGGCTAGTCATTGCCGGTTTTGAAGCGAACGCCTTTGCGCTTGAGAAGCGCTATGTGGCAACGCCGATGCAGTCAACCTGGCAAATGGTTGCCAATACGCCGCTAGAATGTAAGTTGGTTCATCCTATCCCAAACTACGGCGATGCGGTGTTTTCTTCCCAAGCCAGTAAAAAGATCAATCTGGACTTTGAGCTGAAGATGAAACGGCCAATGGGGCAGACAAGAGACGTTAGCTTAGTGTCGATGCCTCCAGCATGGCGACCTGGCGATGGCGCTAGCCGCATGTCGAGCATTCAGTTTTTTCAGCAATTTGATGGTTACGTTGGTGGACAAACCGCGTGGAGCATTTTGGGTGAGCTTGAAAAGGGGCGTTATCCCACGTTTAGCTATCAAGAGTGGCAAAGTCGTGACGAGCGGGTAGAGGTGGCGTTGTCGTCGGTGCTTTTTCAGCCCACCTACAACGTATTTAGTGACTGTATTGCCAACTTGTTGCCTTACAGCTTTGAAGATATCGCCTTCACCATTTTGCATTATGACCGTTCTAGCGTAGAGCTGAATAAAGCTTCGCAAAAACGCCTTGCACAAATTGCGGAGTACATTAAACACAACCAAGATATCGACTTGGTGTTGGTATCGACATACACCGACTCGTTAGACAGTAAAGCCGCCAGCCAAAGTTTATCTGAGCAGCGTGCTGAAGTGCTGCAACGTTACTTCCGTTCGCTTGGTTTACCGGAAGACAGGATTCAAGTTCAAGGTTATGGGCGTCGTCGTCCGGTGGCGGACAACGCATCACCGCTTGGCAAAGATAAAAACCGCCGCGTAGTGATTTCTCTCGGTCGTACCCAAGTCTAAAAAAACAGCGCCAAAATTTGGCGCTGTTTTTGTATCGACTGCATAACTTCAGTATTAAGGCAAAACATGAAGCCAAGTTGTTATCAAGATAGCCGATCAATTCAGCTTAAACTGTGCGATTAAGTTGCAATTGGTCGCTGTATCGATGTCTTGTACCATGCGAGCGATGGTCGGATTGGGGTGGCGTTTCATAAATTCCACTAACGCCTTTTTACAGCAGCCGATCGAAGAGACAAAGGCGTCACAGTCTGAATTCGGGCATTGAGGGATCAGCGTCAGCACTTTCTCTGAAGCGAGCTGTAAATACTTCAGTTCATACTTTTCATCGCCCATCGAGCGCCAGAAGGTCGCTAGGTTGTGGCACGAAATCACCGAGATCATCAGTCGGTCTTCGATATCGACATCGACCTGTTCTCCCAGTCGTTCGCTCAGTGTTAATGCCTGTTGATAATGCAGAATACTGCGTAAGTGGTCTTGGTCCTTAAACGCGACGTCTGCGAGCAGTGTGTGTTTTTCCCATTCTGCCAGTTGCATGCTTGTCTCTCCTCTCTATGAGAAGGATAAGATTAAGTGATAATCATTATCATGTAAAGCAAATAAAAATGGGCAGCCGAGGCTACCCATAGGTTGAATTGATTGGCACTGTTAGCCTTCAAGCCCAGCTGTCGCTTGCTTGTTTTGAATCAACTCAATTTTGTAACCGTCTGGATCTTCAACAAACGCGATGTGTGTCGTGCCACCTTTTACGGGGCCTGGCTCACGGGTCACATTGCCGCCTGCGGCTTTGATCGCATCACAAGTAGCGTAGATGTCATCGACACCCACTGCTACATGGCCAAATGCGTTGCCAAGATCGTAACTGTCGGTACCCCAGTTGTACGTTAGCTCAATCACCGCGCCTTGCGACTCATCGCCATAGCCAACGAAAGCCAACGTGTATTGGTATTCTGTGTTTTCGTTTTTACGTAACAGAGACATGCCCATTACGTCAGTGTAGAACTGAATAGATTTGTCGAGATCACCTACGCGTAGCATGGTGTGTAGAATGCGTCCGTTTGACATGTGCCTAGCTCCTAGTTGTCGGGGTAAACTTTCTCTTTATATTCACACAGGTCTTCAATCAAGCAACTGCCACACCTTGGCTTACGGGCCAAACAGGTGTAGCGGCCATGAAGGATCAACCAGTGATGTACGTCGAGTTTGAATTCTTTGGGGACCACCTTAAGCAGTTTCTCTTCTACTTGGTCAACGTTCTTGCCCATAGCGAATTTGGTGCGATTGGAGACGCGGAAAATGTGCGTGTCGACCGCAATCGTTGGCCAACCAAAGGCAGTGTTGAGGACGACATTCGCCGTCTTGCGACCCACTCCAGGTAGTGCCTCGAGTGCCTCACGGTTTTCAGGCACCTCACCGTTATGTTGGTCGAGCAGAATACGACAGGTTTTGATGACGTTTTCTGCTTTTGAGTTAAATAAGCCAATGGTTTTGATGTACTCTTTCACGCCGTCAACACCGAGATCAAACATCGCTTGTGGCGTGTTGGCAACAGGGTAGAGCTTGTCAGTGGCTTTGTTGACACTGACATCGGTGGCTTGAGCCGAGAGGAGAACCGCGATCAGCAGCTCGAAAGGCGTGTTCCAATTCAGCTCCGTTTGCGGGTGCGGATTGTCATCTCTTAGCCTCTGTAGAATTTGAATGCGTTTCTCTTTGTTCATTATTCGCTGACTTCCCGTGTGTTGATTAGCTGGTCACCCGCGCTCTTTCTATCGTTGGTTTGGTTTTTTCTTTGCGCGCGCTCAGTCGACTATCGATGGTGTTTTTAATCGCAATCAGCAGCCCAACGCCGATGAAGGCACCTGGCGGCAGCATTGCCAGCAGGAAATTGCTGTCAAATTGGAACACTTCAATTCGCAGCGCCGTTGCCCACTGCCCTAGCAGCAGCTCTGCACCATCAAATAAGGTACCGTTGCCAAGAATCTCACGCATTGCTCCCAAAATGACAAGAATAATCAGCATCCCCATGCCCATCCAAAAACCGTCTTGAGCGGCAAGAAGTGGTATGTTTTTCGAGGCAAACGCTTCAGCGCGTCCGATGATGATGCAGTTGGTCACGATAAGGGGGATAAAGATGCCTAGCGACAAATACAAACCGTAAGCGTATGCGTTCATCAGCAGCTGCACGCAGGTCACTAACGAGGCAATGATCATCACAAAGACCGGAATGCGTACCTCTTTTGGCACATAGTCGCGTACTAAAGAGACGGTCACGTTCGATCCAACCAGAACCAGCAGGGTCGCAATCCCCAAGCCAAGCGCATTAGTGACGGTAGAGGAGACCGCCAGTAAAGGGCATAGGCCAAGTAGTTGGACCAGTGCGGGGTTGTTGTCCCACAAACCATTCTTAATCAGTGTTTGATGTTCAGTCACGCGCACCTCCGCAATTTAGCGGTTGAGATTGAATGTCACCACGATGGTCGTTGACATACTCTAACGTATTACGTACCGCCTTGACGACCGCTCTTGGGGTGATGGTCGCCCCAGTAAATTGATCAAATTGCCCGCCGTCTTTGCGCACTTTCCAACTGGCCTGGTTATCCGCAGTCAGCACTTTGCCGGTAAAGCCGAGGATCCAATCTGTGATACGTAAATCAACTTTGTCACCGAGTCCGGGGGTCTCTTGATGGCTCAATACTCGGGTGCCGGTGACGGTACCGTCTTGTTTCACGCCAATAATGAGTTTGATGGAACCGTTATAGCCATCGGGCGCGATGGCTTCAATCGCCATGGCGCTAGGCTCGCCATTTAAGGAAGCGAGGTAGACTGGCATAGGTTCAGCCGTGCCAAGCAGCGGATCCGTCACCAAGGTACAGGCTTGGTAGAGATCATTGTCGTGCAGATCATGTGGGATGACCTGATTGAGTACCGAGAGCAACTGCGCTTGCTCCTGGCGCTGGATCTGATCGGCGGTCAAGTAGTGAGTCAGCGCAACTAAGCCTGTAGAAGCACAGGCAAAGATGGCAAGGATTGCGCCGTTGTTACGTATAGCGTTCAGCATGATACCCCTCAGTGACCGTAAGTTTTGGGTTTGGTGTAGTAATCAATCATGGGTACACACATATTGCCCAGTAGCACCGCAAAGGCAACGCCATCTGGGAAGCCGCCCCACGTTCGAATGATAAAGACCATAGCGCCAATAAAGGCCCCAAATACCAAGCGTCCCTTGACAGTGGTCGACGCCGACACCGGATCGGTTGCGATAAAAAAGGCGCAGATCATGGCTGCGCCAGACAGGAGGTGCAAGATGGGTGAGGCGGTCTCTCCTGGCATGATGAGCATAAAAATGCCGCTCATGGCAGCGAGGCTAGCGAGAAAACTCACAGGGATGTGCCAACTGATGATGCGCAGTTTTATCAGCATCAAACCACCGAACAAATACGCCAAGTTGACCCATTCCCAACCGACGCCGCCTAAACCGCTAAATTGCGCTTGTCGCATCACTTCCACACTGGTATTTCCTGCAAGCAGGCCAGTTTTAAACGCATCGAGTGGCGTGGCCATAGTGATGCCATCGATACCGGTGCGAATTTGTTGTAGCGACAGCCCCTCTTGACTGTAACCGCTAAAGATTAGCGACAAGGTATCGGCAAGGGAGGTGCTGACGGGTTGCAGTGTGCTTGGCGCCATCCAACTGGTCATCTGGACAGGGAAGGAGATGAGCAACACCACGTAGGCGACCATTGCTGGGTTAAAGAGGTTTTGTCCAATACCGCCGTAGAGGTGTTTTGCGATGACGATGGCGAACACCAATCCAATCACCATCATCCACCAAGGGGAAAGAGGCGGAATGGCCACAGCCAGCAACCAAGCGGTCACGATGGCGCTGTTATCACGCAGTGCCGACATGGGTGAGCGGCCACGAACCAGCATCACCACGCTTTCAAGTAGCAGTGCCAGTGCAATGGCAAAAATCAGTTGGATCAAAGTGCCCCAACCAAAAAAGTAGATTTGAGCGGCAAGCCCGGGCAAGGCGCAGACGGCGACCCATTTCATCAAATCCGGCGTGCTTTTACGGCTGTGAGCATGGGGGGAACTTGCGATAAAGAACGCCACTAGTTGTTCTCCTCAGAAGGTTTAGATGATTGTTGGGCGGCTTTACGAGCTTTTGCGCGAGCAATCGCTGCCGCGACTGCGGCTTTTTTCGGATCCTCAGCAGGCTCATTCTTAGCTTGAGTTTCTTCGCTGCTAGAGTCTGCGTCGCTCTCTTGCTGCGCCTTACGCGCTTTGGCGCGCGCAACCGCTGCCGCCACGGCGGCTTTTTTCGGATCCTCAGCAGGCTCATTCTTAGCTTGAGTCTCTTCGCTGCTGGAGTCTGCGTTGCTCTCTTGCTGCGCTTTACGCGCTTTAGCGCGCGCAACCGCTGCTGCGACGGCGGCTTTTTTCGGATCCTCAGCAGGCTCATTCTTAGCTTGAGCCTCTTCGCTGCTGGAGCCCGTTTCGTTCTCTTGCTGCACCTTACGAGCTTTAGCGCGAGCAATCGCTGCCGCGACTGCCGCTTTTTTTGGATCCTCTGCTGGCTTGTGCTCTTCAGGTGTCTCTTCGCTACTGTTACTTGCTAATGCGGCTTTGCGCGCTTTCGCTCTGGCCACAGCAGCGGCGACGGCGGAAGATTTGTCTGTTTCGCTTTGCTCATCACTTTGAGTGGTTTCTTGTTGCGCTTTCTGCGCTTTTTTCTCGCGGGCTTGACGTTTACGCTCTTCTCGCAACTTGGCCATTTCCGTGTTGTCCGGTTGGTCGCTGCTGCTTGTCGCTTGCTCTCTAGCCGCTTCTTGTTTCGCTTTGGCTCTGGCAATCGCGGCGGCGACCGCTGGCTTGGTTTTGCTGTCTTCGCTTGTGGATTTTTGCGCTTTCACACGCGCGATGGCGGCGGCGATGGCGTCATCTCCTCCACTAGCTTTCATCTCGCTGCGACGTTCATCCGCGGCTTTTTTGAAGCGATTCTCACGTTCGGCTTTGTCGCGTTCCATACGCGCTTTTTTCTCTTCAAAGCGGAGTTTGGCACGCTCTGCTGCTTGCGCTTCTTCTTTGCGCGTGCGTATCTCCGCTTTGGCCTGGCGATAATATTGCACCAGTGGGATCTCGCTAGGGCAGACGTACGCACAAGCGCCACATTCAATGCAGTCTTTTAGATTGAGCTCTTCACATTTTTCATACTCTTGCGATTTCGCATACCACTGCAACTGTTGAGGCAATAGTGACGCGGGGCAAACCTCAGCGCACTGAGCACAGCGAATGCACGCCATTTCCGTACCCGCAGGGGCGATCTCGCGGCGAGTTGGGGCAAGAATACAGTTGGATGTTTTTGTGATGGGCACATTGGCGTGCGGCAAGGTAAAGCCCATCATTGGCCCACCCATGATCAATCGAGGTAGGCGCTTATCTGCTTGATAGCCGAACTCGTCGAGCAGCGCTTGAACTGGGGTACCCAAAGCCGCAAGGACGTTGCGTGGTTGACGAAATGCATTGCCCGTTAACGTAACGATGCGCTCAATCAAAGGTTCACCATCCACAACGGCGCGTTTGATGGCGTACAGCGATCCGACGTTTTGTACCATCATCCCAATGTCCGCTGGGATGCCATCGGCGGGGACTTCTTTGTTAGTCAGCAGTTTGATGAGCTGCTTTTCGCCGCCCGAGGGGTACTTAGTCGGTACGACACGAATGATCAGGTTTTTGTCTTGCGCTGCCGCTTCTAAGGCTGCAATCGCCTCAGGTTTGTTGTCTTCAATGCCGATCACGGTCAGCTTTGGCTTGAGAATATGCTCGACAATCTCGATGCCCGTGATCACCTCTTGTGCAAACTCTCGCATCAAGGTGTCATCGGCGGTGATGTAGGGTTCACACTCAGCGGCATTGATGATCAAAATCTCGGTACGCGAGAGGCCTGATTGAATCTTTTTCGCGGTAGGAAAGCCAGCGCCTCCCATACCAGAAATCCCCGCTAGGCGGATCTTTTCAATCAGAGCTTCTGGAGAGTGTTGGCTGAAATCAGGCCAAGGGGCTTTGTCATACCAGGTGTCTTTGCCATCGGGTTGAATGACAATGCAGGTCTCCGCCAAACCGGAAGGGTGGGCGGTGGTACGAGGCTCAATCGCCGTAATGGTGCCTGAGGTGGGCGCGTGCACGGGCAACGTGAACGTGACGTCGTACTTGGTTAACGGCTCACCTTTTAAGACGTGCGCGCCGATATCAACCAGTAATGTCCCTTCTTTGCCGATGTGCTGTTTGAGAGGCAGCACAATTTCAGTTGGCAACGAGGCGCGAACCAATTCACTGCCCAGCGACTGCTGTTTATTCTCTGGTGGGTGAATTCCCCCAGGAAACTGCCACAGCGTACCTGATTTAATTTGTTCGATTAATGACAACATACCAGTCCTTAATTCACGCTTTTCTGCGCGGAGGCAGAATCGGTAATATCAACAACAGGAATGGCGTCCAGTTGCCACTTCCAGTTCGCTGTAGTGTTTTCTACAGGAATCATTTCAATGCAGTCCGTTGGGCACGGCGCGACACACAAATCACAGCCAGTACATTCATCTTTAATCACGGTATGCAGTGCTTTGGTGCCGCCAACAATGGCATCAACCGGGCAGGCTTGAATACACTTGGTGCAGCCAATACACATATCCTCATGAATAAAGGCGACTTTTTTGACGGCTTCATCTAGGTCATGCGCAGACTCTGTCGCTTCGACACCCATTAAATCCGCCAGCTTCTCAATGGTGGCTTGACCGCCGGGAGGACACTTGTTGATCTCGTCTCCCGTGGCGATCGCTTCCGCATAAGGGCGACAGCCAGGGTAGCCGCACTGGCCACACTGCGTTTGCGGTAAAATCGCGTCGATTTGATCGACGATCGGATCGGCTTCTACTTTGAAGCGGATGGAGGCGAAGCCCAAGATTGCGCCAAACAGCGCAGCAAGCGCGGCAATCGCGATAACGGCAATTAGGATGGCACTCATTACAGCTTCACCAACCCAGTAAAGCCCATAAAGGCGAGAGACATCAGTCCTGCGGTGATCATCGCAATGGACGCCCCTTTAAATGGGACTGGCACATCCGCAGCGTTAATACGTTCACGCATCGAAGCGAACAAAATCAGCACCATAGAGAAACCCACAGCAGCGCCAAAGCCGTAGATAATCGATTGGATAAAGTTGTGGTTCTCATTGATGTTAAGCAGGGCAACACCCAGTACCGCACAGTTGGTGGTGATCAACGGCAGGAAGATGCCGAGTAAGCGGTAGAGTGTCGGGCTGGTTTTGTGTACCACCATTTCTGTGAACTGCACGACGACGGCGATAACAAGAATGAAGCTCATGGTACGTAAGTATTGCAACCCAAGCGGCAGCAAGATGTAGTTTTCTACTAAATACGCGCACACGGAAGCGAGGGTTAACACGAACGTCGTCGCGAGCCCCATACCAATAGCGGTCTCTAATTTCTTAGACACCCCCATAAATGGACATAAACCCAGGAATTTTACCAGTACAAAGTTGTTTACCAGCACAGTGCCGACCAACAACAAAAGATATTCGGTCATAGTTATATAATTTAGATATTCCGATCCCGACATTATCCTGCTTTGGATGCCTAATAACAACCAAGGAAAGATAAGGTTTTATATTGTTGAATGAAAATTATACGGGATCGTGCGTCGTTTGGTCAGCCAAGTCACTAATTTGTCGTCGCTCGTTCACTTGGGTCGAGTTCAGGATAGCGCTCTGATATCGCTTTTAGTTCGCTTTGATGCTCGCGCAGTGCATTGACGCAATCACGATCCAATTTACCCATCTGAACCATCTTTTCCAGCTCTAGTAGTGCGTAAAGAATCGACGATGCCTGTTTATACGGGCGATGTGTGATCAAAGCGTCAAAGATATTTGCGACGCAGACAATACGAGCGGCGAGAGGGATCTCATTGCCTTTTAGATGGCGAGGATACCCCGAGCCATCGAGAAACTCATAGTGGTGCGCAATGATGTGTAAAAACAGTTCAGCACTGGGGTGACCACTTGCGCCCGCTTGCTCAATGAACTCATGAATGATGGCTTCGCCCGCTTGAACATGTTCTCTGAGTGTGGCGAGTTCTACCTCGGTCAACTTACCGGGTTTACACAGTAGCTCGGCCGGTAGCGTGACTTTGCCAATGTCGTGATACTGCGAAAATAAGCTGAGGTGTTCAATGGTTTCGTCATCGAGATCGTATTTGAGCGCAAGGCCCGTTGCTATTACATGTGTAAAACTGGCGACGCGCTGTTTGTGCGCCCGAGATTCTCGTTGATAGAGCGGAAACTGCGCAGCGTGCTTGCAAGCGCAATTGATCAAGGTATCCACCAGCTGATACTCAGAAAAAATCGACAACCTCATCATCTCCAAGTAAGGCTTAAGGGTATCGAGCGCCACCGGTGTAAACGCACTCTCTTGATAAGAGTTGAGGAAGATGAACCCAAGGAATCGATCATGGATAAAGGTTGGTATGGTCGCCGAAGAACGGTAGCCATCGCGCAGTAAAGACTCAATATGCGGCGAGCGGCGCAATGTTTTTAGATGCGTCAAAATGACCGGGCTGCGCGATTGCAGGCTTTGGCGCAGCGTCGGTAATGAACTCAGTGGCGCTTCGTAATGGGTAATATTGAGCGAAAGCGAGGTACTGTCGGCGTAACTGCGCAGCAAATGATCTCTGTCGTCATACAGGGCAAAACTTAAGTGGTCGAGAGCGGGATGGTGAACTTGCATACGCTCCAACAAGCCGGTCATTTGCTCGTTTAGGTGATGGGTTTGTGCCAGTGAAGAGTGGCGATGCAGTGTTGAGTTTTCCATGATGCCCCCCTTACAAAATCAACGCCAACGATGAATCAAGAACGAACCGATTGTTGTGCCTCACTGGGTATTGAATGTGTGCACACTCAGTTTCGGCCACATAGCTTCGGACAAGCAGTAATCTGCAATCTGCAACTTACCTACTTAAGTGTAGACAGGGATAACTCGCTTGGCGGGGAAAGGCAGAGCTAAATGCGAAAGGCTTGATCCATCGCAAACTTGGGGAGAAAAAATGTAAAGCGCCGCTGATCGCGGCGCTTGGTCTATTGGTTAATCAATACGTTTTAACTGAGCGAGGATAAAACAGGCCGTCGCGCAGATGACGACAGATGGACCAGCCGGGGTATCGTAATGCCAAGAGAGCGACAGCCCACAGATCACCGCGACACTGCCAATCAGCGATGCAAAGCACGCCATTTGCTCTGGGCTTTTGGCAAAACGTCTTGCCGCCGCAGCAGGAATGATCAGTAGTGAGGTCATGATCAAGGCCCCGACGTATTTCATACCAATCGCAATCACTAGGCCGACCAGCAACATTAAAATCAAGCGCATCAAATCGACGTTATGGCCTTCGACAGCCGCCAACTCTTCGTTGACGGTGGTAGAAATGAGCGGACGCCAGAAGACGATAAGCACCGCGCCAACGACGAGCGAGCCAAGGTAAATGTAGATCAAATCTGTGGGCGTGACGGCGAGCAAATCTCCGAACAAGTAGCTCATCAAATCAATACGTACGTGATCAAGAAAGCTGACGGCGACCAAACCGAGTGATAGGGCACTGTGAGCCAAGATCCCAAGTAAGGTATCGGTGGCGACCAACTGCTGGCGTTGCAACGTGACCAGAATCACCGCGAGCGCCAAACAGCAGACCACCAAGGCGAGATACAAGTTGATATTGAGCAAAAAGCCGAGTGCGATACCCATGAGCGACGCATGAGCCAAGGTGTCCCCAAAATAGGCCATTTTTCGCCACACGACGAATGAACCCAACGGACCGGAGATCGCCGCAATACCAAGACCGGCAAAGAGTGAGGGGAGTAGAAACTCAATCATGATGATGGTGTCCGTGAGAATGGTGAGAACAGGCCGTTGCATCGCCCGCTACGGGTTGACCGGATAAATCATGATGATGGTGGTCATGCTGGTGGTGATAAAACGCCAGTGACTCACGTTGAGCTTGGCCAAACAGCGCAATATAATTGGGGTGCTGTGTAATGTCGGCAGGTGCGCCGGAGCAGCAGATGTGATGTTGCAGACAAATCACATCATCGGTCTTGGCCATGACGAGATGTAAATCATGGGAGACCATAAACACCGCGCAGTTAAAACGGCGGCGTAGCGTATCAATCAGCTCATACAGATCGATTTGCCCTTGCACGTCGACCCCTTGCGCCGGTTCGTCAAGCACCAATAAATCTGGACGCTGTAACAGAGCCCGCGCGAGTAACACGCGTTGCGTTTCACCGCCAGATAGCGAATGCATATTGGCCATGAGCATGTGTTCTGCGCCCACCAGTTTGAGCGAGTCGATGATCTCTTGTTGGCTGTAACGCCCGGCCAGTTTAAGAAATCGCTCAACGGTCAAAGGGAGCGAATCATTCAGCTTGAGTTTCTGTGGGACGTAGCCGGTGCGCAGCCCTTTTTGGCGTGTGATCTGGCCGGTAAAGCGCTTCTGCAAGCCAAGCAGCACTTTGACTAAGGTGGATTTACCCGCGCCGTTTGGGCCAATCAAGGTGGTGATTTCGCCGCGTTTGATGGTCAAGGAGACCTTATCGAGCACTTTGCGCTCATCAAATTGGACCGAAATATTAGCTAGTTCGACGAGAGTCGACATGAATAGAACTCATTTGCAATTCAGTATTGTTATAATGTAACATTTATACTTTCTCAACGCTATAGAGCAGTCGTACATAAATGAAACGTTTCCTTCCTCTCTTGTTGCTTATCTTGAGCAGCAAGAGTGTCGTGGCCAGCGATATTATCGCGAGTATAAAACCGATCCAATTAATTTCGTATGAATTAACACTAGGCATCAACGAGCCGGATGTTTTATTGGCGGCCAACACCTCGCCGCACGATTATGCGTTGCGTCCGTCTGACGTGCGCCGAATCAACCAAGCGGATTTGATTATTTGGTTTGGCCCAGACCTAGAGCCTTTCCTTGACAAAATCTTAGAGGGGCGTGACAACGTGCTAACACTGAGCAAAATTGACGGTCTCCCTTTGCGTGAATATCAGGGCGATCATCATGATCATGACGGTCACGATCATGGCAGTCACGATCCCCACTTTTGGATGGGCGTGGACACGGCTTCTCAGGTGGCCAAAGCGATCAGTGCCAAGTTGATTGAGATAGACCCAAGTCAGCAAGCAGCATATCAAGCCAACCTTGCTCAGTTTGAAGCGCGCCTGCGCCAGCAGCACAATGAGATTGCCGCTCAACTCAGCAAGGTAAAAGATCAAGGCTACTACGTGTTCCACGACGCGTATGGTTACTTTGAAGAGGATTATGGCCTCAATCAATTGGGTTTTTTCACTGTCAGCCCAGAGCGCAAGCCAGGCGCGAAGACCTTGATTGCAATAAGGCAAGCACTGTCGAAGAAAGAGGCGAAATGCGTCTTTTCTGAGCCACAATATACGCCTGCGGTGGTCGAGTCCGTGACGCGAAACACCGACGTCAACCAAGGCGTGCTTGACCCCATCGGCGCAGACATCGTGGTAGAATCTGGCGGTTATTTCAACTTTATGCAGCAGATGGCGGACAGTTTTGAGCAGTGTTTATCGGACTAAGACGTTCAGATATAAAAATGTTCAGATATAGAGCGCAACGGACGTTTGGTGTAACGCGCTCAGCGCAGGAAGCGAGGGAAAAGGGAGACGACGTGTCTCCCTTTTTGCTTTCGGTCACAACGATTTGCCACAAAGAATGTGATAAGTGAGACGCAAACACCTTGTAATGACCAAGCGTTGTTAGATAATTATCGACTCAAAATAACTGCGCAGCGACTCTTGTCGCTGCGCGTCACTGATAGCAACAGGTGTATTTTGCGCGTCGTCCCTTTATCAAAACTGATGACTCAACTCATCGCTTTCTGGCTGTGCTTGAGCGCACACGTTGTAGTGGCCTCTCCAGAGGTCTTTTATTCTCTACCCAGTCAAAGTCAGGGTAAGGTCTTTGCCGCCAAACAGTTGTTTCTTGCTGAGGGCGGCGGTTTGTGGCTGCAAGATGTTCGAGCCCAAATCCTCTTTTTTGACGGTCAAAACGTGGCGCCGAACGTCGGCTCGGCGCTGACGCATGATGTCGATAAAGTGGCGTACGCTGACCATGCATTTTGGTCTTTCTTTCGCAATGAAATCTATCGAACGCTGCCAAATCAGGAGCGCGAACTGGTGTTGAGCCTCACTCCTGGCACTGATATTCATTCCATCGGCGCGTCGGGAGATTACATTTGGTTGGCCGATGAACGCTATTTTTACACCTACCATATCCCCAGTGGTGAACTCGATACGCTCTCTTTGATGGAGTTGTATCAGTTTACCCAATCCTCAACCATCATCATCAATGATGCGCAATTTGTCGTCTCCAAATGGGTGCTCGCCACCAATGCGGGCGCCTACGTCTCCGACCGACGTCATTTCGAACACGTGCCACTTTCGCAGCAGCATTACATTGAAAAGCTCCATTACTCCGCGAAGCGAGGCGAAATTGTGGTTGGGACCTTGTCGGGAGCGCTGGTGTTTAATATCCATCGTCCTACTCAAATGGTCGCCGACATTCCGGGTTCGCACGTGCTGAGCTTGGCAGAAACAGATGACGCGTATTGGATTGGCACTGAACACGGCTTGATTATTTACTCCCATAACGATGGTGCTGAACGCCGTCTTGGCTCCCAGCGTTTGGCTGGGCACCCGCTTTATGGAGAGCGTATCTACTCCATCGTCAACGATGAAGCGGGCGGTATTTGGTTGGCAACCGATAAGGGCGTGCGCTATTACTCCTTGTTCTCTCCCAATTTCCAGCGCTTTAATCCGCAATTGCTCAGCGAAGGAACGGAGCGAGAGCAACCCCTAATGTTGGAGCCAATGGCGCAGCGTCAAGGGTATTGGCTCTTAACGACACTCGGGCTCTATCAACTGGACCTTACAGATAGAGGGCAGAGGACATTAGTGTATCAAGGCGCTGTTAGTGATGTGATGGAGCATCAAGAGACCTTGTGGCTAGCGACCCCCAATGGCGTGATCACCTTACCACCCAGTCGCCTTGCTGAGCCACAACTGGTATCGAATGCACCGGTTGCCAAGTATCTTGAAGTTGACAGTCAGGGCCACATCTGGGGGGCCAGTGACCAGCAGTTATGGCGCTATGATCCCGAGCGCGCAGTGTTCCGTGATTTTGTCTCGGATTGGATGTTAACGCAGTACCTCCCAGCGCAACTGACGTATCTCAAATCGGCCGGTGAGCGTTTGCTGATCGGCACCGATCATGGACTCTATTTGCTCGAGCGTCGTGTGATTAAGTTTGTTGATGACAGCAGCCAATACGGCGGCGTGAGCCACATTATTGAGGTGGCAGATGATGAGCTTTGGGTGGCCGGTCAATACGGGCTCTATCGTGTTGATACGGCGACAGGGATCACCGAATCGCTAGCGTTGATTGAAGGCCATATCTCGCCAAAATGCTTGATGAGTAATGAGCAAGGTATCTGGCTAACGACATCTGCAGGGCTGTCGCAATACACATTGGCGGGGGCGCTCAAGGAGCACTACGGCGAGCCTTTAGGGCTGAGGAATAATGAGTTTGTCACTGGGCTTTGCGGCGCTAAATCTGGCCGCGAACACACCTTGCTGATGGGCTCAAGCCATCATTTGATGACAGTGGATACTGAGCGTTTAGCAAATCAAGCGCTCCCATCTGGTCGCGTCGTAGTCAGTCAAGTGAACGTTGGTCAGGAACGGGTCGCTTTGGGCCATTCACCGGATAGAAGACTAACCACAGAGTTTGGCGAGTCACTCTCCTTCCAATTTGGTGTGATGCCTCAGTTGAGTGGCGCGCAGATTGAGTATCGTTTAGATAACGAGCCTGAATGGCAAGTGTTGGAGGGGGTGACGCTGACCATCGAACACTTGCTACCCGGCTTGCATCAATTGAGCGTGAGAGTGACACACAACGGCCGACGCACCGGTCAGGAAGACCGCTTTCAATTTCTCGTTAATAAGCCTTGGTACTTAGAGCACAGCTCGATAGGGGCGGCCGTGGTGTTGCTCTGTGCGTGTATCGTCTGGATAGTGTATTGGCGATCGCGGCTAATGGCCAAAGCAAACCGAGCGCTTAAAGCGCAAGTGGAACTGAAAACCCACCAGCTTGAACACCAAAGCCGAGTGCTATTGGCGAATAATGTCCAGTTAAGGAAACAACTTCACATTCGGCGTCTTATTTACGCCCACTCTGTGGCGAGTTTACAGAGTAAGTTGACGATGCCGCCATACAACAGTGCGGAGTTTAAACCAGTGGTCGATAGGCTCAGTCAAGAGCTCGCGTTATCGATTTTTGCCCGCGAAGCGAATAAAGAGGCGGATCCGGTTTACCACTTTAATCTCATTTTTCATGCGGCGATCGATGGTTGGCAAGAAGAGATTCGTAAATCAGGGCAGAGCTTGGATATTGAGTGGCCACAAGATCAAGCGGTTTATCTCTCTCTAAATGCGTTCAACCTCGACGAAATACTTAACGTGCTGATTGATAATGTCATTAAGCGCGGCTATCGCAACCAGACGGTGATGATGCGTATTGACCACAATGTTGAGCGCCTTGCCTTGACGGTGCTAGATCAAGGGGAGTCGATCGACCATGCGGACCTCGGCCAAGATTACCTGATGAAAATGAGCCAGTTGGTTGAGGCGAGCGGTGGTAGTGTGACGATTCACTGCTCAAAAGAGCGCAATATGCAGGAGTTTACGTGGCCAGTGAGCGATCACTTCACTGAGCGCTCAGCCGTCAAGCAACTGCCGCACTCTGTGCAAGAAGAGAGGGACCCTTGGTTCGCCAAACTGAAAACCATTGTTGAAGCGCACTATGCGGAGGCGGATTTTGGCTTATCAAAGGCGGCGCAATTGCTCTATGTCTCAGAGCGCAGCCTTCAGCGCCGCTTAAAAAGCCATCAGCACACCACTTTTACCGAATATCTCAATGAAGTACGCCTCGATCATGCATGTCGACGTTTGCTAGCGGGGGAAAAAGTGTCGGATGTGGCGTTTGAATGTGGCTTTAACGATCCCTCGTATTTCAGTCAACGGTTTAAATATCGCTTTGGAGTGTCGCCGACTCAATTTGTCGAAGGGCAGGGGGAAGAGTAAAAAAATAACGTGGTATAGCCGGGGGGACTATACCACGGGTGTCAATGACACCTTCGCTTGCTGCCGGAGTGGCGCGCTGCGCCACCTCTGGAATTCAATGTCACTTCAGGCTGTGCCCTAGCGACCTGTTCACTATAAATACCCGCACTTATTTTACTTATAAAATTAACGCCATTTTACTATAAGAATTGCGCCAATCGTTTTAAGTGTATGAATTTTATTTACTTTATGTGGTTTTTTGATGATTTTATGTCATGTGGAATGTGGGGACGGTCTGAACAAGTGTCCCATTTTGACGGTATTGACGAGGCGAAAATTAACAAAAGTGACGAGGACAAAAATGCAAAGATTGATTTCAGACAATATCTGACCGGGTAGAGAGAGATATCATCTCAATAACTAATAGTAATATTTCTCATTTACACTATCGATTGGTCTGTTATGCAATTATCTCAGCTTTCTCCGGGTCAAACCGCGACCATCATTGGCTTTGGTCAGATGTCAAAAGAAGTACGCAAGAAACTCATGGTCATGGGGCTTCTGCCTAACACGGCGGTAACCTTGATTCGTGTCGCACCAATGGGAGATCCACTGCAAGTTGAAGTACGCGGTGTCTCATTGGCCGTTCGTCAATCTATGGCCAACTCGATTGATGTGGAGGTGCGCGCATGAATTACCAAATTCTCACTGTCGGCAATCCAAACAGTGGCAAAACGACCTTGTTTAACGGCTTAACGGGCGCGCGTCAGCAAGTGGGTAACTGGGCTGGCGTGACGGTAGAGAAAAAGACCGGCCGCTTTCACCATGCCGGCGATGATTTCTCTTTAACCGATCTGCCGGGTATCTACGCGCTTGATAGCGGGAACGATGGCAACAGCATAGACGAGTCTATTGCCTCCCGGGCAGTGCTTACTCATCCTGCGGATCTTATCATCAATGTCGTTGACGCGACCTGTCTTGAACGCAGCCTCTATATGACTTTGCAGCTACGCGAGCTCGGCCGACCGATGATCGTGGTGCTCAATAAGATGGACGCCCTAAAACGAGTCAGACAAACCATTGACGTCAACGCGCTAGAACGCGCTTTAGGTTGCCCCGTCTGGGCGCTCTCTGCCAACCGAAAGAGTGACGTTGAACAGTTTAAGACGCATATCCATAAACGTTTAGTGCAAGGCATTGCGCCGAAAGCATTTTGCTTGAATTACGGTGATGCGTTTGAAGCGGCGATTGATTCGCTCACATCGACCTTATCGAGTCAGGCTGAAGTGAATCCGCGTGCGTTGGCGATCCGAGCGCTGGAAAGTGACCGCTTGGTGCTCAACGGACTCACTCAAGCGTCAAGAGAAAAGGTACATCTGGCTCAGAGTCAATTGACGATGGATATTGATCTGCTGGTGGCAGATACCAAATACACCTATCTTCACCAATTGTGCCAACAGGTGCGTCGAGCCCAGGGAGTGTTAAGCCATTCATTCACACAAAATGTTGATAACGTCATTCTCAACAAGTGGGTTGGCGTGCCGTTTTTCTTTGTTGTGATGTATTTGATGTTTATGTTCTCCATCAACATCGGCAGCGCATTTATCGACTTCTTTGATATTGGTGTCGGCGCTTTGCTGGTCGATGGCGGCCACTACTTGCTCGATGATCATCTGCCCGTGTGGTTGGTGACTTTGCTTGCCGATGGCATTGGTGGCGGTATACAAACCGTCGCCACCTTTATTCCCGTGATCGCGTGTTTGTATCTGTTTCTCGCCATTTTGGAAAGTTCAGGCTACATGTCTCGCGCTGCGTTTGTGCTGGATAAGGTGATGCAAAAACTCGGTTTACCGGGTAAAGCATTTGTGCCTTTGGTGCTCGGGTTTGGCTGCAATGTACCCTCCATTATGGCCACGCGCACGCTCGATCAAGAACGAGAGCGTAAGCTGGCTGCCTCAATGGCGCCGTTTATGTCCTGCGGGGCTCGTCTACCGGTTTACGCGCTGTTTGCTGCCGCTTTCTTCCCGCAAAGTGGGCAGAACGTTGTCTTCGCCCTCTACTTACTTGGCATTGTCGCCGCAGTGTTGACGGGTTGGGTACTTAAGCACACGCTCTATCCAGGTTCGAGTGAGAGTTTAGTGATGGAAATGCCGGATTATGAGCTACCGACGATACCAAATGTGTTGATCAAAACTTGGCAAAAGCTCAAACGCTTTGTGCTTGGCGCGGGGAAAACCATTGTCATGGTTGTCGCGATCTTGAGTTTTATGAACTCGCTCGGTACTGATGGCAGTTTTGGGAATGAGGACAGCGAGCACTCGGTGCTGTCGCAAGCGGCGGTGTGGGTCACACCGGTATTTGAGCCCATCGGTATTGAAGCGGACAATTGGCCGGCAACCATCGGCATCATCACCGGCATTTTTGCTAAAGAAGCGGTGGTCGGCACCTTGAATAACCTCTACGCGCCCGCGCAAGGTGAAGAGAGTGAGTATGATTTATTAGCCAGTATGGAAGAGGCGTTTGCCTCGATCGGCGATAACTTGATTGGCCTGAGCTTTAGCGACCCGTTGGGCATTTCTGTGGGGGATTTATCCGACACCGAAGCGGTGGCAGAAGAGCAAGCGGTGGACGCATCGATTTTCGGTAACTTAAAGCAGCATTTTGCTTCTTCTCACGCAGCGTTCGCCTATCTGGTATTCATATTGCTCTATACACCGTGTGTGGCGGCGATGGGAGCGTATGTGCGTGAATTTGGCGCTCGATACGCACGCTTTATTGCCGTATGGACGATGGGGCTGGCCTACGGCAGCGCGGCCTTGTATTACCAAGTGGCGCATTTTACCGATCATCCTCTGAGTAGCAGCGTGTGGATTGCGGGGATTGTCGTTGTCAGTGCAGGCGTTTGGCGTGCTCTGAAAGTGGCGGGAAGACGAGAGCAAGCGTCGCTAGAGGTGCAAACCGCATGATCGTATCAGAGCTAAAAGCTTACATTGATCAATGTGGTACGGTGACCCAAGCGGAGCTTGCCAAGCGTTTTTCATTGTCGCTCGATGGGGTCGATGCCATGTTGGCGATATGGTTACGCAAAGGGAAACTGTCTAGGATAGATGATGTCAATGAGCACAACATTACGGTTCGGACACGATATGTGTCCGTCCGAAATGACCAGATTGCTATCATCACTAGCATGTAGACGTCTGCTGCTGTGGTGCTCGACAGAAGTTCAAACTCGTGTAAACAAGTGACTAAGCGACAGAACATTGCTCAAGCGAGTTGCTATCTCAATTTGTGCCTCGTCGCTACGATGTTCACCCGGCGTATTGCCCCAAACAGGGCCAGGCCAAGCCACATCATCCTTAAAGCGAGCGATATGGTGAATGTGCAGTTGCGGCACCATGTTGCCCAGCGCCCCAAGGTTCAGTTTATCAGGTCGAAAGGTGGCTTCCAGAGCTTGGCTCACCGCTTGTGACTCCAGCAAAAACTGTTGCTGTTCTTGCATCGGCAAATGGTGCAGCTCTTTGAGTTGCGCTCGTTTGGGCACCAAGATAACCCAAGGCACGGCACCGTCTTTGTGTAACAGCGCAACACAGAGGGGGAAGTGGCCAAGTAAGGTCGTGTCTTTAACCAGTTGGGGATGAAGTTCAAAACTCATGGTGAGGGTCCTTAGTCCATGGATAACAAAAAGGTTGATGCTTTCACACCAACCTTCGTTTCGTCGCCTGAATGGTCAAGGCTAGGCGCGATTACATGCGCTCAAGGGTATCGATACCCAACAGAGAAAGACCTTGTTTGATGGTCTTCGCGGTCAATGCCGCCAGTTTTAAGCGGCTTTGCTTGATAGACTCATCTTCGCTGCTCAAAATAGGGCATGCTTCGTAGAAGCTAGAGAATTGACCCGCTAACTCAAACAGGTAGCTACACATGATATGAGGCTGACCTTCGCGAGCCACTGACTGTACCGCTTCTTCAAATTGCAGAAGCTTAGCGATCAGCGCTTTCTCTTTCTCTTCCGTCACTTTAATCTCACCAGACAACGCGTCCATTTCGATTCCCGCTTTGGCGAAGATCGACGCAACACGCGTGTAGGCATACTGCATGTAAGGCGCAGTATTGCCTTCAAAGGCGAGCATGTTGTCCCAGTCAAACACATAATCCGTGGTACGGTGCTTAGAGAGATCCGCGTATTTCACCGCTGCCATCGCTACGGTCGTCGCGATGTTGGTTTTCTCTTGCGCATCAAGATCTGGGTTTTTCGATTCGATCAGTTTGATGGCACGCTCTTGCGCTTCGTCCAACAGATCAGCAAGGCGCACAGTGCCGCCCGCGCGAGTTTTGAATGGGCGACCATCTTTGCCAAGCATCATACCGAATGCGTGGTGCTCAAGGGTAACCTCTTCTGGTACGTAACCTGCCTTACGAACGATGGTCCACGCTTGCATTAGGTGCTGATGCTGACGTGAGTCGATAAAGTACAACACGCGATCAGCGCCTAGCGTTTCATAGCGGTATTTGGCACACGCAATGTCTGTTGTGGTGTAGAGGAAGCCGCCATCGCGTTTTTGGATGATGACGCCCATAGGCTCACCGTCTTTGTTCTTGTATTCGTCAAGGAAGACGACCTGCGCGCCATCGTCTTCTTGCGCCAAGCCTTTCTCTTTGAGATCGGCAACGATGCCTGGCAGCATGTCGTTGTACATGCTTTCGCCCATGACGTCGTCACGCGTCAAAGAAACGTTGAGGCGATCATAGTTGCGCTGGTTCTGGATCATGGTGACATCCACCAGTTTTTTCCACATTTCTGCGCAGTATTCGTCACCACCTTGCAGTTTGACCACGTAGTTACGGGCTTTCTCTGCAAATGCTTCATCTTCGTCGTAGAGCTTTTTCGATTCGCGGTAGAAGGCTTCAAGATCCGACAGTTCCATCGACACTTCGCCAGATTCTTTCTGTACGCGCTCTAGGTTGGCAATCAACATACCAAATTGCGTGCCCCAGTCACCGATGTGGTTAGCGCGAATCACTTTGTGGCCCAAAAACTCCAGTGTGCGCACCACCGCGTCACCAATGATGGTTGAGCGCAAGTGACCAACGTGCATCTCTTTGGCGACGTTTGGCGCTGAGTAGTCTGCGACGATGGTTTGCTGTGCTTCAGCCGCCACGCCAAGGCGCGCATCGGCAAGCGCTGCATCGGCTTGTTTTGCAAGGAAGGCTTCATCAAGGAAGATGTTAATGAAACCTGGGCCAGCGATTTCCGTTTTGCTGGCGATGCCATCGAGGTCTAGTACGTCCAATACTTTTTGTGCAAATTCTCGTGGGTTGGTGCCGAGTTTTTTCGCGACGCCCATAACGCCGTTCGCTTGGTAGTCACCAAACTGTGGTTTTGCAGATTGACGTACCGCTGCAGGGCTGCCTGCAGGTGCGCCAGCGGCTTCTAGAGCCTGAGAAACTTTGTCATTAATAAGTGCTTGGATATTCACTCGCGCTTCCTTCAATTCTCGGGAATTGGTTGGGTATGCATTCAATTTCGGCGAGCAGATGGGCATCTTGCTGCGCATAATATCCGTGGGGATAGGGTGAATGCATATCTCGATCTAGTTCATAAATTGGCGCACATAATAACAACTTTATCGCGGCGCTTATAGGGACTTAATTGGGAAATTTTCTACTTTTCAGCGCGAACTTGTTACTATTGCCGCAATCTCAACGTACTGGATGCAAAACCATGGCTCAATCCCTGTCAGACGCAGCGCTGTTGCCAGCGCAAATGAAAGCTAATTTGGATAACTTCATGCATAAAATTCGCGATTTAAGCGAGTTGCTGCATTTGGATTTGAGTCCTTACCAGGCGGATCACATCGCAATGCGCATCAATGACAATGCGTTGGCTGAACTTGCCCATCAGGCCTGGCGTGAAGAGGGTAAGGAAATCTCGACAGCGCGTATTAATGGCCGTCCCATCGTTGTGCTTGAGTTTCATCAACCTCTTGAAAGCTTGGGCTGGTCGATTGAGTGCTTAGAGCTCCCTTATCCGGCGCCCGGAAAAGTGTATCCAGAGCAAAGTTGGGAACATGTTGAATTTGTGGTTCCCTCACAGGCACAAGATGCCGAGGCTTAC
>NZ_JCBDGX010000055.1:0-24208 GCF_059834345.1 Vibrio sp. R11-SG3-ISO3-SZ | reverse complement strand
GGAAAAAATAGCGCTCAACTGCGCTATTTTTGAACAATCAAAGATGAAAGCTTAGAAGTAGTTGGCGTCTACCAGCTCGCCGATCTCCACGTTGGTCACTTCTTCGCGTTTTTCTAGCCACGCGCCAACCAAAGCTTGCTGCTCAGCCGTCGCATTGCCGTAGCGGGCCACACTGCATAGGAAACCGTCAAATGTCTCAAGGCCACCGCCACCGAAGCACAAACCAAGGCTGTCGATGTAGTCAATAAAATCATCCACAAAGTGGTCGTAGCGGTCGAAATCTTGAATGTTGGTTTCACAACGAATCTCGAAACCCAGCACGGCAAATTCGCCGAGGAACAATTTCTTTTGAATACGACGTTTTTTCTTCTCTAACTGATACGGTTTCATGTTTATCTCCCATTTGGTGTCGCGCTCTTTATACCCCAAAAGTGCAGCTTGCCCAAATGAATCACTCATAAAAGGTATTAAGCGCGGATAATTTGCGCACTCACCTAAGTAAACAGAATAAAACTACCGGACGCTGACCAAAAGGCGCGAAAAAATGGTATAAATGAAAAGGTTATCAAGTTGCCCCCAAGCATGTGGGTACAGCTAAGGAGAGGCTATGACAAGATTGTTAGCGATTGCCTTTTTGGTCGCATTGGCATTTGTGTTGATCCGCTATCGCACGAGCGAAAAACTGCAAAAAGCAGTGGTGGTGACGTTGATTTCAGGGTTTTTAATTTATACCGTGACACTCGTGATCACCGAGTTGATTCGCTAGTGGAGCAGGAGTCATACGTGAATAAACAGACAGACGTAGATAATGATGATGTGGTCGTTATCGAACAACGCGACAAGCGAACCTACCTCTATATTGCTATAGCAGGTGTATTGGGTATCGCACTAGGAGCATTAATTGGCTCGAGCGTGACGGCGTCAAAGTGGCAACAGACATACCACGCGTTGGAATCGCAGTATCAAACGCTGGTGTCAGACAAAAAACAGCTCGTGGTGACGGTGGAAGAAAAAGTCGCCAACGTTGACGTTGAAGTGCAGCAAAAGCTGGAGCAAGCGATTGAAGAGCAAAAAGCGCAGTACGAGGCATCAATCGCTCAGCTTGAATCGCAAGTGGCGGAGCTGGAAAAGGTCAACCTGTCCCTAGAGCAACAAGTCGGCGAGCAGAAATCACAGTTAGCGGATGTCGCGGGTGAAAATGCGCAGCTTAATCGCCAAGCCGATATGCAGGCAACCATGTTTGAGCGTTCGCGTGAGCTCTTCCAACAAGAACTGAGAGTCAAACAAGAATTAGCCGCATTGCAAAAAGAGCGCGACGAGTTGGAGCCTAAGCTAGCCTCACTGAAGAAAGCGTGTGACACCTTTCTAGAAGGCACCTCTTGGGAAGCGAAATCGGATGCGTGCGACAAACAAGATGCCGCCAATTCTCGTTTGAGCCAAATCAACCAGATGATTCGTGTCCATCAAATGGATCTTGAAGAGATGAAAGCGATGGCAGAACAGCTCGGGCTGTAAAGTTATCCCTACATTCATGTAAAGAGGAAGCGGTGAACCCCTTCCTCTTTTTTGTATCTGCTTGTTCGACAAAGGTATTGGATTGACGAAAAAGTGTGGAAATTATGCAACAAAGTCGCTATAAATTTTAAATCACCCACGGATTAGGGATGGCAGTGCAAGAGAATTTATTCAATCGGTCGATCGGAATGGCGATTCAAGTGGCCTATGTTCTCTCTATTGCCCTGATTTCTCGCACCCTGCTGCTCGAACACGAGATGGGCAGAGCGGCGTATTTACTCTTTCCCCCCTTAATGATTTATGCTTTGTTCACTCAATCTGAGCAGCGTAAGCGTATCTGCGCGCTGTTAGCGGCGAGCCTGATTTTTATCGGTGGGCTGATTGAGCCGTTAGAGATGGATGCCATCGAAGAGAGCTTCATTTTACTGCCACTCTGTTTCATCGTCCTATTTCCCGGGTCGTTTTGGCCTCTGGCTATCGCGGCATTACTGATTGTCAGCTATCTTCACAGCCTAGATCCCGATGACTTTGACGAGTTTATCGAAGACGCCATAGATGTGGGCGCGATCACCGTGTTCGCTACCCTGATGACGTATTACATCAAGAAAACCCAACAACAAACGCTGGCCTTTAAAAAAGACAGCTTCACCGATTACTTGACCAAGCTGCCCAATATTAATGCCTTCTATGCGGCGGTATCGGCCATGAACGAGAGTAATGCACACTGTTTTGGGGTATTGCAGATTGGTCTGCACAATTTCAAAAGCGTCAATGACAAATTGGGCTATCGCAATGGTGATGAGCTACTGCAATCTTTCGCCAGCCACATCAGTGGATTAATAGAAAACCAAGCCCAAATGTATCGCATTGCAGGCGATGAGTTTGTCGTGCTGGTGGAAAATGTCCATGTAGAGCGAAAGCTGCAAACCGTGCTAGACACCATTCTTACCAAACACAGCAAGCTGTTTGTAGTCGGCGACACGACCTATCGGCTGAATTTTTGTGTGGGGGTTGCACTGGCCAAGCACGCGAATGGTGTGGTGAGTCTGTGGGGGAAAAATGCGAATTTGGCACTCTATCGCGCGCTATCCCAAGGGCCCGGCTCCATCGTTTGGTACGATGACCAACTGCTCGATGAGACGATTCGTCAGCATCAGTTGGAGTCGGAGATGAAGCAGAGCCTGCAATTGGGCCATTTCGTTCTGCATTATCAGCCTAAGGTCTCTATGATCAGCGATCGCGTGGTTGGAGCCGAAGCGCTGATTCGTTGGTCACACCCCCAGCTTGGTATGATTTCGCCGTTCGAATTTATCCCGATTGCAGAACGAACTGGGTTTATCGTGCCTCTTGGCCGTTGGGTGATTACGCAAAGCATTAAGCAGGTGAAAGCTTGGCATGACTCTGGGCTACCGATCCTTGTGTCGATTAATGTCTCTACCGTTCAGTTTACCCATGATGACGTTGCCAGTTTTATCATCGACGCGCTTGATAACGCCCAGTTGCCTGGAGAGGCGCTGCAAATTGAAATCACAGAATCGACCTTAATGAGAGAGCCCGAATATGTGGTGGAAGCGTGTGAACGTCTGCGAGAGCGAGGGATGTCGGTGGCCATTGATGACTTCGGGATTGAATACTCGTCGCTCAACTACTTGAAGCGTTTGCCCATTGATGTACTTAAAATCGATAAGTCATTTGTTGATGATTGCACCACTGACATCACCGATCACATGTTGGTGCGAACCATTATTCAGATGGGGCAAAACCTAGGCAAATCGGTCGTGGCAGAAGGTGTTGAGACCTCTGAGCAATTATCTCTACTGTTTAATGAAGGGTGTGATGAGTATCAAGGCTACTTTTTCTCAAAACCGCTGGACGCACAGGCCTTTTACGATAAAGTGACCCAATCCAACACCCACTGATCTCTGTTATGACTCTTCAAGCTGACCTTGTGACACTCGCACTGCCCTCATTGGTGCAAAAACTGGGCAGAGAGAAGTGTCAAAACCTCAAACGACTCGCGCAGCAGCACCACTGTGTGTTGAGCCGTGTTAGGCGTTCACGCCACTGGCAGTTGGTAGGGGAAGAGGGGGCGCTCAATGCTCTCTGTCATGAATTGCTTAGCCGCGAAGATAGCTGCGAAGATTATGCCTACGTTAGGCAAAAAATTGACACGCTCATCAATGCGCGAGTTGCCGCGCGTGCTCCTGCGCCGTTGCCACTCAACATCCAGCTTGCTCAGCTTATCGCCGGTAATCCCAGTATCACCTTAACGGAACTGATGGCGAAAACGGACTGCACACTCGCTCAAGCGAGGTCCGCCCGTTTTCAAGAGGAGTCTTGGTAACGGTTGGTGCGTTACTGCTCGTCGTCTTTTTGTTCCACTCGAGTGACCAGCAATTGGTCTACTTTATGGTCATCGATGTCGACCACCTCAAATTTGTAGCCAGAGTAGGTCACCGAATCAGTGCGTCGCGGAATTTTCTTTAACATAAACATCATAAAGCCGGCGATGGTTTCGTAGTTTTGTGAATGGGGCAGTTCGTCAATTTGCAGCGTGCGCATCACATCGGTGATCGGCGTGACACCATCGACCAGCCAAGAGTGCTCGTCACGGGCGACAATTTGCTCTTCGCCTTCGGCCAACACCCAGCTGCCCATTACGGCACTTTGCAAATCATTGAAAGTCACAACGCCCATGACCAAGGCGTATTCGTTCATCACCACAGAGAAGTCGACGCGATTGGATTTAAAGTATTCCAACGCTTCCGATAGGCTCAAGGTGTCAGGGATGATGGGGCAGGTTTGCACCACGCTGCTACTTTTAAGATCCAATGTTTGCTCATTGATGAGGCGGATCAACAGTTCGGTTGAATTGACAAAGCCTTTGATCGCATCGAGCTGGCCATCACAGACTAAAAATTTGTGATGAGGGTTGTCGGCGATCTTGCGCTTAAGCATGGTTTCATCGTCATCAAGTGAGAGAAACGCAATGTCTTCACGCGGCGTCATGGCAGACGTAACGGGGATCGATTGCATCTGAAACACGCTTTCCATCATTTGCTGCTCGTTCGTATCGAGGACGCCTGCTTCGGCTCCTGCATCCATGACGGCGTAGATGTCATCACTGGTGATGTCGTCATTGCGTTCGGCAGGGACGCGCAATAGGCGAAAAATCAGCGTCGCCAAACCGTTAAATACTAGTACGATGGGTTTGAGGATCAGAATGCACACCAAGAGTGGTTTCACGAGGGCCAACGCGACGGTTTCCGGCATCGCCATCGCAATGCGCTTAGGCATCAGATCGGCGAACAAAATAAACAGGCTAGTGACCAAGGTAAAAGAGAGCACAAAGCTGGCCTGCGCGATCCACGCAGCGGGCACCCAGTGGCTCAACATAGCAGCAATATACGGGGTAAACGCCGATTCACCGACGATACCGCCCATGATAGCCACGGCATTGAGGCCAATTTGCACCACGGTAAAAAAGTTACCCGGATGGGTTTGTAGTCCGAGGACTAAGGTCGCGCGGTGATCGCCATCGTCAGCGAGTTGGCGCAGACGAATTTTACGCGCCGCAGCCAACGAGATTTCTGACATGGAGAAAAAGCAACTGGTTAAGATCAGCGCCATGATAATGGAGAGATTTTCAAGTAGACTCATGGAGGCTATCCGAATAGAAAAGTTGCGCCATTCTAGCCACAACTGACCACGATATTGGGAAAACTTCCACGAAATCATTTTGTCGTGACGATAACGGCTCTAGCGCTTTATCGTCCTCGCCTTATCAACTAAGCTTGATAGAAAATTCTGCAGGATAAGTGAATGAAATATAGCTTTAATTTCGAAGATGCGAGTCAGATATTTGTCGGCGCCTTTGCGCTTGCTGTGCCGATTTCGTTCTCTGAAGAGGCGTGGCGTTTGGGTGAAACCTTACCGCCGCTCAATTTGTTTCTCCTGTTTTCGCTCTCGGTGGTGTTCTTAACCCTGTTTACCTATCAAAGCGTATTCCAAAGTAACGTTCAGACGCGCAAATGGGAGTTTGTTGCGCGCATCGTCGCGGCGTATTTGATTGCGGCGTGTGTGGTCGCCTTAGTGCTGGTCTGTCTGGATAAGTTGCCCCTGATGGAAGACCCCATCACCTCATTTAAGCGCGTGGTGGTGATCACCATGCCAGCCTCCATGGGTGCCATCGTGGTCGACAGTTTCGATAAGGAGTGATGCATGATACGTTGCAGTGACTATGACTATATTGAAATTGTTTGCCTCTACCGTTATCCCGTGCGTTTGGCACTCAAAGATGGCACCGAGATGGAAGGGATTGCGCTGGATACGCGCCGAGATGAGAGCAGGCGAGAAGCCATGCTGATCAGCATCCATCAACAAGAGCGTTTGGTGGTGCTCGATGAGATCAAACAGTTGTCAGTTTTGGTGGAAAATCCGCATTTTCGCGACATCACATTGAGATAAAACCCATCCGTTTCCTTACTTGGATAAAACAGATGGGCTTGTCTGTGCCTTTGGCCCGTTTACGCTTGAGTCACGTAGTGCTGAACAAACTCGGTCACTTTCACCATGTCATCAATGGCGATGTACTCTTCTGTCGTGTGCACTTTTGCCATACCCGTTGAGATGTTCACGGTCGTCAGCCCTTTGGCGTTAAAGTTGTTGGCATCACTGCCACCACCGGTGCCTTTGGTGAATGGCTGTGCGCCAATCGCGTTAAAAGAGGCTTTAACCGATTGAATCAATGGTGACGCTTCGTCGATGACAAAGGCGTTGTAAGCACGCGTCGATTCAATCTCAACCTGTGCGCCGTGGGCGTCAGCGGCGCGCTGGAAAGTCTCAATCATATGCTCAACTTGCGCGTCGAGTTTGTCGCCATTGAGCGAGCGCGCTTCTGCCACTACCGTCAGTTCAGGCATCACAATATTGGTGGCGTTGCCCCCTTCGACAATCCCGATATTGGCGGTGGTCTCTTCATCAATGCGCAGCAGTTTCATTTGCGTGATCGCCTCTGCGGCAATTTGAATGGCGCTGATGCCTTCTTCTGGCGCAAGGCCTGCGTGTGCTGGGCGGCCGATAAATTTCGCGACGATTTTCTGTTGGCCCGGGGCGGCATTGACAATGGTGCCAATCGGGCCGCCGGTATCAAGTACGATGGCGTGGTTGGACTCGATAAAGCTCATATCAAAATGCTCAGAGCCAAATAGGCCACCTTCTTCATGCACGGTGAAAGCAAGCTCAATGGTTTTGTGCGCTTGATTGTGCTCTTTTAGCACGCGTACCGCTTCCATGATAGCGGCAATGCCCGATTTGTCGTCGCCACCTAGGATGGTCTCTCCTTTAGAGCGAATAATGCCGTCTTCAATCACAGGTTCAATACCTATGCCTGGCGTTACGGTGTCCATATGACAGCTGAACGCGATGCTACCTGCTAGGCTGCCTTCCAATTTCGCATACAGGTTATGACCGTTAGAGATATGAGCCGGGACGGGCAGTTTGTGTACGGTGAAACCGAGCTCGCCGAGCTGCTCTGCTAGGTGTTCTGAAATCTGTTTTTCATTGCCTGTCTCACTGTCGATTTTGACAAGCTCAATAAAATGCTCGACCAAGCGTGATGGGTTGATGTGACTCATGGTCTACCTCATGGGTTGTGGTGAGGGGAATAGATGGCGTTAGCCTAATGAGAGCGAGCGCCATGACGCTGCGCCAAATCAAATCGAAGGCGGATTTGACTCAATCTTGACTTAAGTGGCGAGGAGTTCGCCACTGCTTAAGGAAATTTATCACACAAGAGTGATTGTAAAATAATTGTTACTGCCATTGGCCGGATTTGGGATAGTTAAATCATGTGTTTATGGTGATTTCATTGTGGTGTTACATTAATTTTACATTTCGAGGTGGTTTTTTGAATAGGTGCCAAATCGAGCCTCGATATTTCATTAATCGTATCAATGGGCGAATTTAAAGGCGATAGAGATCAACAACAGGTGAGGATAACACCATGAATACGGCACTAAACCCGTTAGGCACAGACGGATTTGAATTTGTTGAATATACCGCTGCTGATGACAAGGGCATTCAAGATCTGAAAGCGCTGTTTACGTCACTCGGCTTTGCAGAGGTAGCAAAGCATCGCTCAAAAGAGGCGTGGTTGTATCGCCAAGGGGACGTCAATTTTATCGTCAACGCGGAGCCTCACAGTCAAGCTGAGCAGTTCTCGCGCCTACATGGCCCTTCGGTTTGCGGCATGGCGTTTCGAGTCAAAGATGCTGCCAAGGCACTTGAGCATGCGTTAAACAATGGCGCCGAGCGCTATGTCACGGAAATCGGTCCTATGGAGCTCTCCATTCCGGCGGTGTACGGCATTGGTGATAGCTTGCTTTACTTCGTTGACCGCTACCAAGACGGCAGTATCTATGATGTGGATTTCCGATTCTATGCCGATGCTGACGAGCGCATGAACACTATGGATGTTGGGTTGTTTGAAATCGATCACCTCACACATAACGTTAAGCAAGGCAACATGGACACCTGGGCTGGATTTTACGAACGGATCGGTAACTTTAAAGAGATTCGTTACTTTGATATTGAAGGCAAGTTGACCGGTCTTGTGAGCCGAGCGATGACCGCGCCGTGTGGCAAGATTCGTATCCCAATCAACGAATCGTCTGACGACAAATCGCAGATTGAAGAGTTTATTCGTGAGTACAACGGCGAAGGCATTCAACACATTGCGCTGAGCACCAACGACATCTACCAAACGGTGCAGACTCTGCGCGATCGCGGCATGGACTTTATGCCTACCCCCGACACCTATTATGAAAAAGTGAATCAGCGTGTCGAGGGGCACAGTGAAGAGCTCGCACGCCTGCGTGAGCTGCAAATTCTTATCGATGGCGCGCCGATGAAAGACGGCATACTGCTGCAAATTTTCACCCAAACGGTGATTGGCCCGGTGTTTTTTGAAATCATTCAACGTAAAGGCAATGAAGGATTCGGTGAAGGTAATTTCAAGGCGCTGTTTGAATCCATCGAAGAAGATCAAATTCGTCGCGGGGTACTGAGTGATGCGTAAATGGATCACCTTTCCGCATCGGGAGGGCGTCTGTTCTAAGCAAGCCCATGCGGATTTTCCTGATGAGGCCATTTTTGAGCGAGAGGCCGGTCGCAGTGGATTTTTCGGTCCTGCCAGTCACTTTCATCATCGACACGCGCCGACGGGATGGAGTGAGTGGCAAGGGGATCTTAAGCCACGCGCGTTCAACTTCAATCAGATAGACAGTGCCCGTCAGTCCTCCCCTTGGCAAGTGCCGAAGCTGTTACATAATCGCCATTGTAAGGTTCGAGTGTGGCGCTGCGAGCAGTCGATGCGTCATTTGGTGCGCAACGCCGATGGTGACGATCTGCTTTTTATTCACCAAGGCAGTGGGGAGCTCTATTGTGACTACGGTCACTTGTCGATTTGCGAAGGGGATTACGTGATGATTCCACGTTCGACATCTTGGCGCCTAGAGATCTCAGAACCCATGTTTGTGTTGATGATTGAAAACAGCGATGCCGCCTATTCGCTACCAGAGAAAGGCATGGTCGGCAATCACGCGGTATTTGATCCTGCGGTGCTCGATGTGCCCAGTATTAATAAGGCGTTTAAAGCGCAGTATTCAGAGCAAACCACAGAGGTACACATCAAACGCCACGAACAGGTGAGTGTGGTGACCTATCCGTTTAATCCTTTGGATGCGATTGGTTGGCATGGTGACTTATCCGTGGTGCGAGTCAACTGGCGTGATATTCGGCCATTGATGTCACATCGTTATCACCTGCCGCCATCGGCGCATACCACCTTTGTCGGTGAGGGATTTGTCGTCTGTACGTTCGTACCGCGCCCAATTGAAAGCGATCCCGGTGCGTTGAAAGTACCGTTTTTTCATAACAATGATGACTATGATGAAGTGCTGTTCTACCACGCCGGAGATTTTTTTAGTCGCGACAATATCGAAACCGGCATGGTGACCTTTCACCCCGCAGGGTTTACTCACGGGCCGCACCCCAAGGCGTTTCAGGCCGGTCAAGCTCATAAGAAAACCTTCAC
Organism: Vibrio sp. R11-SG3-ISO3-SZ; assembly: GCF_059834345.1. Classification (NCBI taxonomy): domain Bacteria; kingdom Pseudomonadati; phylum Pseudomonadota; class Gammaproteobacteria; order Vibrionales; family Vibrionaceae; genus Vibrio; species Vibrio sp. R11-SG3-ISO3-SZ. The sequence continues at coordinate 14,598 of NZ_JCBDGX010000055.1, read as the reverse complement.
CGACGAAGTAGCGGTCATGATCGATACCCGACATGCGCTCGACATCGGTCAAGCGGCGAGTGAGGTGGAGAATATTGATTATGTCTACAGTTGGCGTCAGCCCACGGGCAAGGAGGAAGTATGAAGCTCGCCAGTTTGAAAAATGGAACACGCGATGGTCGGCTTGTTGTGGTTAGCAAGGACTTAAGCCGTTATTTGGATGTATCAGACATTGCGCCGACCTTGCAAGCTGCGCTTGATGATTGGTCCAGCGTGGCGCCGCAGCTTGAGACTCAATATCAACGTTTGAACCTAGGCGAAGCCAAAGATTCGCTGGCGTTTTCGGCTCAGCAGTGTGAGTCTCCTTTGCCACGTGCGTATCAATGGGCAGACGGCTCTGCGTACGTCAACCACGTCGAATTGGTGCGCAAAGCACGCGGCGCGGAGATGCCGCCCAGTTTTTGGACCGATCCACTGATGTATCAAGGTGGGTCGGATCACTTTATTGGTCCAACCGATGACATCCCACTGGCGGATGAAGCTTGGGGCATCGACTTTGAAGGGGAAGTGGCCGTCATCACAGGTGATGTGCCGATGGGCGTCAGCGCTGAGGAGGCCAAATCTTCAATTCGGTTGTTAATGTTGGTCAATGATGTCTCGTTGCGCGGGTTAATCCCCAATGAGTTAGCGAAAGGCTTTGGCTTTTTTCAATCCAAACCGTCGTCGGTGTTTTCTCCGGTCGCGGTCACCCCAGATGAGCTAGGGGACGCGTGGGATGGCGCAAAGGTGGCGTTGCCGCTGCTCAGCCACTTCAACAACGAACCGTTTGGCTGCCCAAACGCTGGTGTGGACATGACCTTTGAGTTCCCTGAGCTTATCGCGCACGCAGCAGCAACACGCCCACTGGGCACCGGAGCCATTATTGGCTCAGGCACTGTTTCCAACAAGCAAGGCACAGATTACGGAACGTCTATTATGGAGGGAGGTGTTGGCTATTCCTGCATTGCCGAGCTGCGAATGATTGAAACTATCCGTGATGGTCAGCCTGCCACGTCTTTTATGCGTTTTGGCGATCGCATCAAAATAGAGATGCTCGATGAGCAGGGCGCGTCGATCTTTGGCGCTATTGATCAACAGGTTGTGCGCTATGAGTGAGCGGATTCTTTACGATTACTGGCGTTCCTCTGCGGCGTATCGAGTCCGAATTGCCCTCAACCTAAAAGGCTTGAGCTATCAATCACGCCCGACTCATCTAGTCAAAGAGGGTGGTGAGCAGCACAGCGATGCGTATCAAGCGATCAATCCTGCGAAGTTAGTCCCTGTGCTGGTGGAGGGTGATAGGCACATTCACCAGTCACTGGCGATTATTGAGTATCTTGATGAAACCTATCCACACTCAAGATTGATTCCACCGTCAGGCGACGAGCGATATTGGGTCAAAGCCTTGGCTTTGGATATTGCCGCGGATCTTCATCCCATCAATAACTTGCGCGTGCTCCAGTACCTCACTTCGACATTGCACGTCAGCGAAGAGCAAAAACAGCAGTGGTACCGACACTGGATTGAAGTCGCGTTTGAGGCGCTTGAGTCACGTATTAGCGAGCGTCGCGGCTGCTACTGTGTTGGGGATGAAGTGACCTTAGTGGACGTCTGTTTGGTGCCGCAAGTCTATAATGCACATCGCTTTGACCTCGATATGCGGCGCTATCCCAACATTGCGGATGTGACAGCGTCACTTGGTAAGTTGGCGGCGTTTGCCCGCGCGCGACCTGAGTGTCAAGCCGATGCACCAGAGAACGGTTAAACGCCAAGATAGTAGAAAACCAGAGACTAAAAAGCCACTCGTTGAGAGTGGCTTGTCGTCCTTGAGAGAAGTGCTGATAACTGTCTAACTCACAGTGAGTGTGATAGGCGCTCGCGTTGGCGGAGCTCGGCAAGATTGAATTGACGCACATCCAGTGTCGCGTATTCAAAACACTTTTTGCAAGAGTGGTGGTACTTGCCATCGACATAATCATGCTTGGTGAGTAGGCTGGGCTTTTTACACCAGTCACATACTCCTTCGATCGTAAACATCTCGTTCTCCCCATTTTACCCGAGTCTGTTTTTCTTGCTCAGGTTTATTGTCGGGCAGGATTATGACATACAGAACACGGTTAGGTTAATGATTTGTTATCGAAGTGGGATGGAGAACGATTGCGCAACGCTGAGTTTTAAACGTTTGGTGAAAACTTGAACAGGATGCGCAGGGTAAATGTAACTATTTGTTAACCTCTTTAATCAGAAGCTTGAGCGCACCGTTAAGACGCTTCATTTCCTCTTCGCTGCCTTTGAGATCCGGGTGATAAATCTTACTTAATTGCTTGTAACGTACTTTGATTTCACGCTCACTGGGCAATTGTGAGGGCTTAAAGCCAAACATTGCACTGGCTAAGTAAACCGGTGAAGGCGCCGCAGGTTTGCTCTGCGTTGGACGAGTGGGAGAAACCTTGCTTTGCCCTTGCAGCTTTTTAAATTCACGGTAGAGAGTTTCAAGCTGGCGCTTTTGCTGCTTGAGCAGAGCATCTTGCTCTTTAACTCTGGTTTGCATTTTAGACGCTTGAGCATGGCCTTGTTGCTCAGTCGCGGTGCGCTGGCGTACTAAACCTCTTTGCTTGCGCCACAGCCAAATGCAAAGGCCACTTGTTAGCAGGCAAAGACCCATCAAGCTGAACAAAACACCATCGTGCTCTTGGCTGGCGTCGATGGTTTGGGCTTGAGGGCTGAGGGTGATGGATTCATCGTCAAAGGCAACGTCTAGTTGACTGATGGCCGCCACTTGCTTGGCTCTCCTGGCGTTAAATTGTGCTTCTAAGACACGGTTGTATCCGTTTTCGGCGTCACTTTGTAAGCTTGGGTCAGTGGCATTTTGCGCAGCGAGTTGAAACCACACCTTGGCAAGATCAAGGTTGTCGGGTTGTACTGACAGTTGCTCATAGACTCGGCCAAGTTGCAGCTGAGCTTGAGCGTCATCGGCCAATGCCAATTTCGTAAGCCAGAAGAGGGCTTTTTCTAGGTCGGGTCTGACGCTGTTATTATCAAGCGACAAGCTGGCTAATTCAAACGCAGCTTGACGGTTACCCCCTTGCGCCGATGTTTCGAGCCAATAGAGGGCATCATCGATCGTTTGTTGATCGGGGTTTTCTTGTGCAAGGTAAGTGCTGGCGAGTTGGAACTGAGCGTGAACATTATTCGCTTGGGCCTGCTGCTGAAGCTCTTCAAGCGTATTGGCCCAGAGTGAGGTGCTCAGAATAAGGAAAAGTAAAGCCGCAAATCGAGTCAAAAACAACGTCCGTTTGGTAAAGTTGACCAGTGATACCTTTGATTATACTCAGCCGCGCAAAGATGTGTATGCCTCTTAACCAAGTTGATGAGTGCGCGGCGTCGCTTTTCTCTCATGCCGTTGCCGATCTAGCGTTGAAGCATCGAGCTAGCACACTCTTGGGCTAACGCACTCTTGGGTTAACGCAGCAGTTTTGGCGCTTGTCCACCATCGATCGGGCGATTGACCGATACGGTTCGACCTTTCTTAAGACCCACTTCGTAATCTTCTGTGATGTTTTTCATCGCTTCACGCAGCTGCTGCTTGAAGGTTTCACGATCGATGTTTTGAAACTCTTTATCGATGTAGTCATCGATTTTTTTCGCAGACTCTTCATCTGGAGAGATGATCGGCAGTTTTTCCAACGCACCTTCCACCCATCCAGACAAAAACGAGTTCACGCGGCGAGTGACTTCGGCGTTAGATGTCCCGGTGCCTGCAAAACTGTTTCTGAAACGACCGGTCTGTTCGTTCATTTCGCGGTATACGATGTCAAAAGCGAAGGCGGCGAAGATGGCGCGATCCGCTTCGCCAATAAACTCCACGCGTTTTAAACCCTTATGGTTTAACAGCACTGCCTCAACGCCGAATTTGGTGTTGATACCACGGATGATGCGCAGCAGATTCGAGCTGACATTGGCAGGGAGTAAGTGTGTCGATTGGGTTTTGCCCATCTTGATAAACTCGATATCGTCCTTGTCGAGACCATATTTGAGCATCAAGCGATGTGCCATCTTGATGGCATTGGCGGCTTCGTTAACGTTGGCTGAGTTTCCGAGCTCCAGACACTTCGCTATTTTTTTGAGGGCTTTTTGTTTATCCATCGACAGCTAAGGGGTAACTAATTTAACAAAGTCGGCTATTTTAACGTGTTCTGTCATAAAACGGAAATGGTGATGTAGGAAAACGCCACCGAAAAGTCGATGGCGTTTGAAGGGGGTAAAAACCGCTGGGCTGAAAAGTTGGCGGATTTAGATACCTAGTTCGGCGAAGATGTCATCGGCATCGTCATTTTTATCGGTCGATTTTTTCTCTTTGTCCTGCATCTCTTGGCGCGCTCTCTCTAGGATGCTGTCTGGCGTTTCATCTTCGTCGTGGCTTTCAAATTCTTCGAGCTGAATAAACTCAGTCTTATCCATCGCCAACTCTAAGTAGAAGATGTTGCCTTTCTCAGTCGAGAAGGTCACACGTCGCGCTTGAGGACGATCAAGGTTGGTATCGACCGACAGAATCACTTGTTTGTTGAGTGACAGCATTTTAGGTTGGTTCTGCGTGATGTGGGTTTGCAGATCTTTGCGCACTTGGTTGGTGAACGCACCGACGAGCTGGTTCATCAGCTCACCCAGTACATCGGCCACTTCGTCGGAGGTGTGAGTGACGGCGAGCTCTTCTTCCGGCATCCCCATATTGCGCATGTAGTTGGTGTACACCTCAAGCGCGGCTTTGGCCGTAAAGTTGATCACCACCAACCCAGAAAAACCACCATCAAAGAGGACAAAACAACCGAAGTCCGGTTTTAGGCTGGTCTTGGTGATTTTCTGCACCATGGCAGAGTAGGTAATTTGAGAGCTGGTCGCAGAGGTCATAACGCCAGAAACGGACTGGCATAACTTAAGGAGAATGTCTTCTGTCGTGATGATTTTGTTTTTCTTCATTGATGAATCGCTCATAAAAGCACTTTAAATCAAGTCCATGATTTCTAAGTGTGGGAAAGAATTGCGAGAAGTTCCAATTTGACACTGCATTTCTGTTTTGATCACCCTTTTAAATGTTGTAAAGTGACCTAACTCAAATTATAACCCGAATGTATCGAACCCAATGCTGATAGGATCAGCGCAGTAGGGGCAGGAAGCAAATGTTACCAAGATTACACTCTCAACCAGATGTCGATCCCGTCGTCCTCGGTTTTCTTGATGAATTAAAACTCGCCGGTTTCAGCGGCGATATCGAAAGCCAATACTCAAGTCGCCTCGCTGTCGCCACCGACAACAGCGTCTATCAGCAACTACCGCAAGCCGTTATCCACCCGAAATCGACGCAAGATGTCGCGCTGATTGGTCAACTCGGCAGCAAAGCCGCCTATGAACGTGTCACCTTTTCACCGCGTGGTGGCGGTACCGGAACTAATGGTCAATCGCTGACAAAAGGCATCGTGGTCGATTTGTCGCGCTACATGAATAAGATTCTCGAAATCAACTCCGAAGAGGGGTGGGTGCGAGTCCAAACCGGCGTGATTAAAGATCAGCTCAATGATGCGGTGCGCCCATACGGCTACTTCTTCTCGCCAGATCTTTCCACCAGTAACCGCGCAACCTTGGGTGGCATGATCAATACCGATGCCTCGGGGCAGGGGTCACTCAAATATGGTAAAACCTCTGATCATGTCCTGTCATTGCAAGCGGTGTTTGCCGATGGTTCGATTCTTGAGTCGGACTTATCTCATGGGCTACCGAAAGAGGGCGAGTACGCGCATAAAGCGTTAACGGTCACTGAGCAAGTGTGCCGCGACAAACGCGCGCAGATTAACGCTAAATTCCCGCCGCTTAACCGTTTCTTAACGGGTTACGATTTAAAAAATGCGTTTGATGAAGCAAACGATACCTTCGATATTACCCGTGTGCTGTGCGGCGCAGAAGGCTCGCTCGCTTTTATCACCGAAGCCAAGCTCAATCTCACGCCAATTCCTAAAGCGCGTACCCTAGTTAACGTAAAATACGACACGTTTGATTCTGCCTTGCGCAATGCGCCGTTTATGGTGGAAGCCAAAGCGCTCTCCGTTGAGACGGTGGACTCTAAAGTGCTCAACTTAGCCAAAGAAGACATTGTTTGGCACACTGTCAGCGATCTGTTAGCCGATGTCCCGGGCAAAGAGATGCAGGGCATCAACATGGTGGAGTTCGCCGGGCAAGATGAGCAGGAAGTCGCACAACAAGTGAGTGACTTAACCGCCCGTCTAGAAGAGATGCTCGCAGCGGGTGAAGCTGGGATCATTGGCTACCAAGTGTGTGATGATTTGGCGAGTATTGGCCGTATTTACAATATGCGTAAAAAAGCGGTGGGCTTGCTCGGCGCGGCGAAAGGACGCGCAAAGCCGGTCGCGTTTGCCGAAGATACGTGTGTGCCACCAGAAAACTTGGCCGATTTTATCTCAGAGTTTCGCCAACTGTTGGATGACAAACAGCTGAATTACGGCATGTTTGGCCACGTGGATGCGGGGGTATTGCATGTGCGTCCTGCGTTGGACTTGTGCGATCCGAAACAAGAAGCGCTGATGCACCAGATCTCCGATGAGGTGGTGAAGCTTGTGGCCAAATACGGCGGTCTTATGTGGGGCGAGCATGGTAAAGGCTTCCGCTCTGAATACGGTCCGGAGTTCTTCGGTCAAGAGCTCTTTACTGAGCTGCGCCGTGTTAAAGCCGCCTTTGACCCACACAACAAAATGAACCCTGGCAAAATATGTACGCCGCTCGATAGCCAAGAGTCTTTGGTTAAAGTGACCGATACCAAACGCGGCTACTATGATCGCCAAATCGATGTACAAGTGCGAGACAGCTTTAAGCAAGCAATGGAGTGTAACGGCAACGGTCTCTGTTTTAACTATGACACCGCTTCGCCAATGTGCCCGTCGATGAAGGTCACTGCCGATCGCCGTCACTCGCCAAAAGGACGTGCAGGGATAGTGCGAGAGTGGTTGCGCCAGTTAAGTGAGCAAAACATTGATGTGCTCGACCTGGAAAAGCAGACGCTAGAGCGCACGCCAAGCATCAAGACTATGATCGACCGTGTCCGCAATACACTCAACAAGCGTCACGAATACGATTTCTCTCACGAGGTGTTTGAGGCGATGAGTGGCTGTTTGGCCTGTAAAGCGTGTGCGAGCCAGTGTCCGATTAAAGTCGATGTGCCGAGCTTCCGCTCGCGCTTTTTAAACATCTACTACTCACGTTATCAGCGTCCAGCGAAAGATTATCTGGTGGCGAACATTGAAACCATGCTGCCTTTGATGGCTAAAGCGCCTAAGTTGGTCAACGGCGTTCTTAGCCAAAAGTGGGTGCAAGAGATGACGGCTGCCACCGTCGGTTATGTCGATGCGCCTTTGCTCTCAACACCGACGCTCAAATCGCGCTTATCCGCGCTTAAGCCGTTTAATCTTCAAGAGCTTGCAGCGCTCTCTGCGGATGACAAGCAAAATCACGTCGTGATCGTGCAAGACCCATTCACCAGTTACTACGACGCGCAAGTTGTGGAAGATTTTGCCAAGTTGGTACAAAAGCTCGGTAAAACGCCGATTTTGCTGCCGTTTAAGCCCAACGGCAAAGCCCAGCATATCAAAGGCTTTTTGAAGCAGTTTGCCTCAAGCGCGAAAAACACCGCCGCCTTCTTAGAGCAAGTGGCCGATGTCGGCGTGCCTTTAGTCGGCGTCGATCCTGCGTTGGTTCTTTGTTACCGCGACGAATATAAAGAGGTACTTGGTGAGGCGCGCGGCGATTTTGAGGTGTTGACCGTGCATGAGTGGCTCTATCCGAAATTGTCAGAGTTTGAGGTCAACAGCTCAACCCGTGATTCAGCCAATAATGACGAACCTTGGTATCTGTTTGCGCACTGCACCGAGAAAACCAAGATGCCAAACGCTGAGAAAGAGTGGGGTGCCATCTTTACTCATTTCGGCGCCAAGCTAAATACCGTGCCAGTGGGCTGCTGCGGTATGGCGGGGACGTTTGGTCACGAGGTGGATAAGCTCACCATGTCGAAAGACATTTATCAACTGAGCTGGAAGCCCAACTTAGACGCATTGCCTAAAGAGCGCTGTTTGATCACCGGCTACTCATGCCGCAGTCAGGTCAAACGCTTTGAATCACAGGTGACTCAGCACCCGTTACAGGCGCTGTTGCAAATCGTATAAACTGATCTCACCCTAGGTCACGCTCTCAATAGCCCAGAACTCGCCTCTGGGCTATTTTTATCATATCGGCGGGTAATAACACTGCCCAAAACACAAATCAGTGGAGAACCAAGATGCAAAAGCTCGAACTTAAGATCCCTCCCGTTGCGGTATTTATCGCGATGTTTGTTGTGATTGCTAAAGTCGCTCAGCTCTTCCCAACGTTGCGCTTTCCACTGCCGTTTGGCTTTACCGTGTTTGCGATCTGTTTTGTTTGCGCTGGCTACGTGGGGATCACAGGCATCATCGCCTTCAAACGCGCCAAAACTACCGTTCACCCACAAAAGCCCCACGAAACATCACAAATGGTTGTGAAGGGCATTTATAGCATCACGCGCAACCCGATGTACTTAGGCTTATTCCTTCTGCTGTTCGGCTTTGCCTACTGGCAACAAAACCTGCTCTCCATCCTGCTATCGTTCGGCTTTGTCCTCTACATCAATCGTTTCCAAATCGAACCCGAAGAGCGCGTCTTAGAGCAACGTTTTGGCCAAGCGTTTATTGATTACAAGCAGAGCGTGCGCCGGTGGATTTAGTGGTAAGGTGATTGGAGGGTTAATATTTGGTGGTATTAGAAGTGTTTGGTGGGTGGCTCGGAAATGCCCCTAAATGAGTTTCGCCAAAAAATCTACATCCACATGCGAGTAGGTTTTGACAAAGTAGCTTGAATTGGGAAGGACATGAGTTCATTGCAAACCTGCGTGAAGATCATGTGTGGAGTGCGATTAAGCGTGATTTTAAAGATGCGAGCTTCTCAACTTTAGTCGGTGTAGGTAAGCAACTAGCTGAAGGGTATGCATAGAAAAAGGTCGAATTTCTACTGAATTCCGAATCATAAAAAAGAGTAAGAGATTCGACATTGTTATCATCCGCATTAAACGTTGTGGATATTATGAGTCATTAGATCGCTGGAGTCCTGTGTATGTTTTGGAAAATATTGTTAGTTGTTGTAGTGGGCGTTGGTGTTTTTTTTGGTTATTCAACCACTGTAAAGCCGGGAGTTGATTTTTCTTACGGTGAGTGTGTCGCTGCATATGACAAGTTTGGCAGTGATAGGGATATTCTAGAGAAACTTAAATACAAAGATAAAGGAGAAGAAAGCTATGGGAAATATACCGACAATAAGTTAACTATATCAGTAACTTTACTAAAAGATAAAGTTGACTTTAACAACTACTTACTTGTGAGACAAGTTACAAGATATATTGGTTGTATTAGTCATATTTAGTCCATCGTCATAGTAGAGGAGAGTACAAACTTCGTTGTGTGTAGTTGGTCGATTTACCATATCCCTAGTTTTTAATGATTTTCTAATTTAGCAAAATCGCTGGCACGTTTATGTCCAAAAGCATTTTAGATTAAATCCATATAAAAAATAACTATCGTCACACATACAAAAACTACGCCCCACTATTGTGGGGCGTAGTTTTATCAATCGCTATGTAATGATCCTAACTAATCACGCAGCAACACTAAACTGAGCAAGAAACGCGTCTTTACGCTCATTGAAGCGATTTACCAAATCATCGATGTCGGCTTGGTTGTATGGCTTCAGGCCGCTGGCCACCATGCGCTTGACACCTTTGCCGACAATTTCGCCATCTTCTTTAAAATCAAAGTTGAGTGTAACAACGCCGCGTTTACCTTCAACATCAAAGGTGGCGCCGGCAAAGCTGACTTCTGGGTGGGTCAGGTCTAGGCGGGCAAATTCTACTTCCATGCTTTCGTAAATCACCAAAGGACGCTGGCAGTTGATCATCATCTGCTGCTCTTCCATCAGAGGCACCATGATGTGAGGGAAGTTCATGCCGGAGAACTGTACGTAGTTTGTCACAACGTGCTCAATGAACGCGGGATCGTGGCTCACTGCGCCTTCACGGTTCATGTGCAGGTATTCTTTACCGTTGGCATCAACCACCGCGGCTTCTTTGCTGCATTTGTTCTCAATGTGCAGGGCAATGCCATCGTTCACCATACCTGAGAAGTCAAAACGCATCTTCTGGCTGACGCCTTCTTTTTGTAGCAGCACAGCAAACAATAGATCACCGGGTACACAGAAGCGCTTGTTGTCTTCATCGTGAATAGGGTTGTAGTCACCGGCCACTTTTTTGGCGAAATGACTGGCCTGAAGGCGAGTGAATTGGAATTGCTTGTCGTTGCTAGAAAAATAAGGAGTTAAAAACATAATGTACGCTACTTAGCCAAAACTGCCGTGATTATATATGACGATTTGATTTCAATGGTCGATCCAGTTGAATTTTCACCAAACCATGACTCGTTTTGAGATGGGCCTAGAACGCAGGTGGCATTCTAGGCATTACGTTTGAGCGTAGAGGGTTAGATGCTTGGCAGGATCTCTTGTGGCATCAGATGGTTATGAACGGCCATTTTGAGCAGGCTATTGGCTTTTTCGATATCAGGGGCGAAGTAGCGATCTTTGTCGTAGAAGCTGACTTTCTCGCGCAAGATTTGCTTGGCCTCTTCAATACGTGGGGAAGAGGAGAGCGGGGAGCGAAAATCGATCCCTTGCGCGGCAGATAGGTACTCAACGGCTAAGATACCGCGGGTATTTTCCCCCATGTCTTTGAGGCGACGGCCAGCAAATGTCGCCATCGACACGTGATCTTCCTGGTTCGCTGAGGTTGGCAAGCTGTCCACCGAGGCTGGGTGAGCCAAGGTTTTGTTTTCGCTTGCCAGTGCCGCAGAGGTGACTTGAGCAATCATAAAGCCCGAGTTCACGCCGCCGTTGTCGACCAAAAATGGCGGTAGTTTGCTGAGCGCGCTGTCAATAAGTAGCGCCATACGACGCTCTGAAAGGCTACCAATTTCGGCAATGGCGAGCGCCAAGTTATCTGAGGCCATCGCCACCGGCTCGGCGTGAAAGTTACCGCCAGAGATGATGTCGCCGTCGTCGGCAAACACCAAGGGGTTGTCTGAGACGGAGTTGGCCTCTATCTGCAACACATCGGCCGCGTTACGAATCTGCTGTAAACACGCGCCCATGACCTGAGGCTGGCAGCGCAGGGAGTAGGGGTCTTGCACCTTTTCACAGCCGTTGTGCGATTCACCGATTTCACTGCTGTTATCAAGCAGGTGACGATACGCCGCAGCGGCATCCATTTGCCCGCGATGACCCCGCACCCGATGAATGCGCGGATCAAACGGGCGACGACTGCCAAGCGCTGCTTCCACCGACATCGCGCCGCACACGGTTGCTGAAGCAAACAGATCTTCGGCTGCAAAAAGACCTTCCAACGCGAAGGCGGTGGAGGCTTGCGTGCCGTTGAGCAGAGCAAGGCCCTCTTTTGGTGCTAACGTGATAGGTTTTAGACCCGCAATCGTCAGGGCCTCAAAACCCGAAATGATCTTGCCGTTGTGACGCGCTTGTCCTTCACCAAGCAACACGGTGCTCATGTGAGCCAGCGGCGCTAAATCACCCGAGGCGCCAACGGAGCCTTTTTGTGGCACACAAGGGTAGACTTGCGCGTTGACCAACTCGATAAGCGCTTGGATGACACTTAGGCGAATCCCTGAATAGCCACGCGCTAAACTATTGATTTTGAGCACCATCATCAAGCGTACGGTTTCATCTGCCATCAGCTCGCCAATGCCGGCAGCGTGTGACAGTACAATGCTCTTTTGCAAGGTTTCTAAATCTTCAGGTGCAATACGCGTGTTGGCCAGTAAGCCAAAACCGGTGTTGATGCCATAGACAGTGCGATTTTCCGCGATCACCTGTTCCACCACCTGCGTACTCTCTTCGATGGCAGGGATGGCGCTGTCGTCCAGCGAAAGGTTAACTGGGCTGCGACTGATGTGGCGCAATTGATGTAAGCTGAGCTGTCCCGGCTTTAACAGTAAGTTGAGCATGTTCATATTCCTTCTCTTGCGCGGGTTATTTTAGCTTTTTCAGTTCTTCATTGAGCATAGGAAGATCTAATCCTTGCTCTGCGGCGCATTTTTTCGCGATATCGTAGCCTGCATCCGCATGACGCATCACCCCTGTTGCAGGGTCATTGTGCAGGACACGTGCAATTCGCTCACTGGCATCTTGGCTGCCATCACAGCAAATAACCATACCCGAGTGTTGTGAAAAGCCCATACCGACACCGCCGCCATGATGCAGCGACACCCAAGTGGCGCCGCCTGCGGTATTGAGCAGTGCATTCAATAAGGGCCAATCTGAGACCGCGTCAGAACCATCCATCATGCCTTCTGTTTCACGGTTCGGGCTGGCAACCGAGCCAGAATCAAGGTGATCGCGGCCAATCACAATTGGCGCTTTGAGTTCGCCGTTTTTGACCATTTCATTGAATGCTTGGCCAAGACGTTCGCGATCTTTAAGGCCCACCCAACAAATTCGTGCCGGTAAACCTTGGAATTGAATGCGCTCGCGCGCCATATCGAGCCAATGGTGCAGATGTGGGTTTTCGGGGATCAGCTCTTTCACTTTTTGGTCGGTTTTGTAGATATCTTCCGGATCGCCGGAGAGCGCCGCCCAACGAAACGGCCCAATCCCTTCGCAGAACAGTGGGCGAATATAGGCAGGGACAAAACCAGGGAAATCAAACGCATTTTCGACACCCTCTTCAAGCGCCATTTGGCGGATGTTGTTGCCGTAATCTAGGGTAGCGGCGCCGCGCGATTGCAAATCGAGCATCGCTTGCACTTGGCGCGCCATGGATTGCTTGGCTGCTTTCACCACGGCGGCTTCATCTTGTGAGCGCATTGTCGCAGCGTGCGCCATCGTCCACCCTGATGGTAAGTAGCCATTCAGAGGATCGTGTGCCGAGGTTTGATCGGTGACGACATCCGGTGTAATACCGCGCTCGACCAACTGAGGGAAAATATCGGCGGCGTTGCCCAGTAAGCCAACAGAAATCGGCGAGGTGGCGTCTGCGATCATTGCTAGAGCTTCATCGAGCGAGGTCGCTTTCTTGTCGACGTAGCCCGTACGCAGACGGTAATCGATTCGAGATTCATCACATTCAACGGCGATCATCGAAAAGCCCGCCATCGTCGCGGCCAACGGCTGCGCACCGCCCATGCCGCCTAAGCCTCCGGTAAGCACCCAACGGCCACTGGCATCACCAGAAAAGTGTTGTTTGGCTACCGCGACAAAGGTTTCATAGGTGCCTTGGACGATCCCTTGTGAACCGATGTAGATCCAACTGCCCGCCGTCATTTGACCGTACATCATCAGCCCTTGTTTATCGAGCTCATTAAAGTGCTCCCAGTTGGCCCAATGGGGAACGAGATTTGAGTTAGCGATCAGTACGCGTGGCGCATTTTTATGAGTAGGGAACACACCAACAGGCTTGCCCGATTGCACCACTAGGGTTTGGTCTTCTTCAAGGCGCTCCAGCACCTCGACGATTTTGTCATAGCACGCCCAATCGCGCGCCGCGCGTCCAATACCGCCATACACGACGAGCGCGTGTGGGTGCTCGGCCACATCTGGGTCTAGATTGTTCATCAACATACGCAGTGGCGCTTCGGTGAGCCAAGACTTCGCGCGCAAGGCTGTGCCATGTGGCGCGCGAATGGTACGCGCCGTATCAAGGCGCGGGTTGTGGTGCTTGGTCGGTTGACTCATTGGGGGAACTCCTTGTTCGGTTGTTTAGTCTGGCTTGGTGTGTTCACCATGGCCTTAGCTATGTCCCAGCATAAGCGGGCAGCGAATCGCGCCGTTTGCTGGTCGATGTCAAATCTAGGGTTGTATTCGGCAATGTCGGCTAGACGCAGCTTTTCAGGCTGAGCAAGACAGAGCTGTAAAAGTGGCGATAAGGTATCAAGGCTCACGCCCCGAGCGGCCGGTGCGCTCACGCCCGGTACTGTGGCGGCAGGAAAGACATCCAGATCGATAGTGAGATAGAGGTGATCGCACTGCTCGATAAATTGGCGCAACTGCTCGAGTGGGTTTTTGAGTGAGTATGGCGTGAGCTCGGTGTCTTCGATGTACAAGACGCCAAGTTCATCCGCTCGTTGAAACAGCGCGGCGGTATTGCTTGCGCGACTTACGCCAATGCACGCGTACTGAAAGGGCCACTTATGCGCTTGGCAGTAGCGAGCAATTTGATGAAACGGCGTGCCTGAGCTCGGCTGCGTGTCTTGGGTATCAAAGGTGCGCAAATCAAAATGGGCATCAAAATTGATGATGCCTATCTTCGGTGCGATCTGCTGCTGTTGAGCTTCGCCTTGAGTCGTTGTTGCAGGCGACGTTTTATCCAAGTGGCGCTGAAGAAAGCTCGCTAACCCCTGAAAAGAGGCCCACGCCACTTCATGCCCACCACCTAAGGTGATCACTTTGCTGTGC
>NZ_JCBDGX010000054.1:0-34549 GCF_059834345.1 Vibrio sp. R11-SG3-ISO3-SZ | reverse complement strand
TCACCTGTTCCTATTGATGGCACATGTGTTCGTATCGGTGCGATGCGTTGTCACTCACAAGCGTTGACCATCAAGCTCAAACAAAACGTGCCGATGGATGAGATTGAAGAGATCATCGCCACGCACAATGACTGGGTGAAAGTGATCCCGAATGACCGTGATATCACGGCAAAAGAGCTGACTCCAGCGAAAGTGACGGGTACCTTATCGATTCCTGTCGGCCGTCTACGTAAGATGGCAATGGGTGATGACTTCCTCAACGCATTCACCGTCGGTGACCAGCTGCTATGGGGCGCGGCAGAGCCGTTGCGTCGTACGTTGCGTATCATTCTAGCGGAGAAATAAACCCTCAAACCCGAGTGTTGGTTCCCTATCCTAAAGCGCCTCTTTGCAGGCGCTTTTTTTATTGGTGATTGTTTTATCGGTGATTCACAAAGTGCTTAGACTTTTTCTTGAACTGGGGCGGTTACGCGCTTATCGGGATCGGCGAGTTCACTGCCACAATGCTTGCAATAGAGCGCGTCAGACTCATGCCCCGATTTTGAGCAGTTTGGGCATTTGACCAAGGTCTTGTGTGATTTCATCTCTTGGTTGATTTCAGCGGTGATGATGCCAGTGGGCACCGCAATGATCGAGTAACCCAGCAGCATGGTAATGGCCGCGATGGTTTTACCTAGACCGGTTTGCGGCACTAAGTCGCCATAACCTACGGTGGTGATGGTCACGATGGCCCAATAGATGCTCATGGGAATGCTGGTGAAGCCGTTATCTGGTCCTTCAATGACGTAGATGAGGGCGCCAAAGATGGTGACCAAGATGGCGACATTGGAGAAAAAGATAAAGATTTTGCGCCGAGAAGTGAGCAGAGAACGCAGCAAGATGTTGGAGTCTTGCAGATAGCGAACCAACTTAAGAATGCGGAAAATACGCATCACTCTGAGCAGTCGGATCACGCCCATAAAGGTCGCCGAAGGAAAGAAAAACGCCAAGTAAGTGGGCAAGATAGCCAATAAATCAATCACCCCATAAAAACTTTTCGCATAGGCGAGGGGCTTTGGCGAGCAGTAGAGCCGCACAAGGTATTCGAGCGTAAACAGCGCAGTAAACGAGTATTCCAGCACTCTTAATGTACTTTTCCATTCCTGCGGCACGCTAGGCAGTGATTCAAGCAATAGAACGATCAGCGAGGCAAAAATCGCTACGATAAGCGCCAAATCGAAGCGTCGACCCGCCTTGGTATGCGTGCCAAAGATGATGACATAGAGATGGTGTTTTAAGGGATCGGATTTCATGACCTAGCCTAGTGACAAACGACAAGGTCAGAGTATGAGCAAAGCTGAAAGGCGTCAACCTTGCTCAATGTATGTTTGATCAACGCCTTAGTGGGATTCTAAGGGATTAGGCGAGGCCAGGAAATAGATTGCGTAACCCGTTGGCAATGAACTCGATGCCCAGAGCACCAAGAATCAAGCCCATGATACGCGTAATCACGTTGATGCCGGTTTGGCCAAGGAATTTCACGATCAAAGGCGCAGAACGAAACAGCAGCCAAGAGCACAAGCAAAACACCGCGATGGTAATGATGATACCTGTGGTATCCATCATGCCCGGGTAGCGTGAACCATAAACGATGGTTGAACTGATCGCACCAGGACCGGCCATTAGCGGCATCGCTAATGGCACAACACCGATTTGTTCGCGGCTGACGTACTCCGATTTTTCCTGCTTGTTCTGCTTATCTTCACCGAGCTTACCGCTCATCATCGAAAAGGCGATGCTCAGCAGCAGTAAACCGCCTGCCACACGAAACGAATCTAGAGAAATGCTGAACATATCGAGCAACATCTGCCCGCCGAGTAGAGAGACGATCAGAATAACCGCGACCGCCGCGTTGGCTGTGGTTGCGGTTTTGTGTTTCTCTTCGAGGGTCATATGACCGGTTAACGAGACAAACACCGGCATGATCCCCACCGGGTTAACGGCGGCGACTAAACCGAGAAAAAACTGTAAAAAAATCGCTAATTCAAAGGTTTGCATCTAAGCATGTCCACATTAGGCAAAGGGGTAAAAAAGTCACGCGGAATATAGTCTAAATTCACGCAGATAACGAATGAAAAAAGCTAATCTGTCGCCTATACCATGACTGAGAATTTCTAATTATTCCTGACAAAGGGATCGTGCCTGACATGTTTTGTTAACCAAAAGAGGCGTAAGATGAGCTACAGTTTTACGATGTTGTTAAGTTTGCCACAAAATCATGTCTTCAAGACGCCATTTCATCTAAAAATGACGTAACTTGTAGTGTGAGTAGCACGAATTTTGTGAATTACATGTAAGTTTGTGGTCAAAAAATGAAACTTTTTTACAATCTATGCTTGTTCAACGAGTTCGATTGATTGATTGCTGTTATTTTATTCAGTTCGAATTTGTGATTTAAGTCTTTATAAATTAGTGGTTTATGGTGATTTGTGCGATTCGCGTACCACTAACTAGGTAAATAGTTTTTCAGAACTGATCTGGGTCAATTTTTTTCACAACCTGAAATAATATACTCAGCCCTGAAAGCAATTTACTAAGAAAGCTGTGATTGACTGCCCAAGATAAGCATGCAGTTGGCTTAATAAAAAGTTTTTAATATTTGTTAATTTTAGGAGATTTCCCTATGCCTGTTACTAATATAGCCGAGCTAGATGCAATGATTGCACGCGTTAAGAAAGCGCAAGAAGAGTTCGCAACTTACTCTCAAGAGCAAGTTGACCAAATCTTCCGTGCTGCTTCTCTTGCTGCGAACCAAGCTCGTATCCCGCTAGCACAACAAGCGGTCGAAGAATCTGGTATGGGTATTGTTGAAGATAAAGTAATCAAGAACCACTTCGCTTCTGAGTTTATCTACAATAAATACAAAGACGAAAAGACCTGTGGCATCCTAGAAGAGGATGACAACCTAGGTACTATGACTATCGCTGAGCCTGTGGGCATCATCTGCGGTATCGTACCTACCACAAACCCAACTTCTACAGCGATCTTCAAATCTCTTATCTCTTTGAAGACTCGTAACGGCATCATCTTCTCACCACACCCACGTGCGAAAAACTCAACCAACGATGCAGCGAAACTGGTTCTAGAAGCAGCAGTAGCAGCGGGTGCTCCAAAAGATATCATCGGTTGGATTGACCAACCATCTGTTGAGCTATCAAATGCGCTAATGAAGCACGATGACATCGCACTTATCCTTGCTACTGGTGGTCCAGGCATGGTTAAAGCCGCTTACTCTTCTGGTAAGCCAGCAATCGGTGTTGGTGCAGGTAACGTTCCTGTCGTTATCGATGAAACGGCTGACGTTAAACGTGCAGTGGCTTCTATCCTAATGTCTAAAACATTCGATAACGGCGTAGTGTGTGCTTCTGAGCAGGCAGCAATCGTTGTTGACGAAGTTTACGACGAAGTGAAAGAGCGTTTCGCAACGCACAAAGCGGTTGTACTAAGCAAAGCTGACGCGGATAAAGTACGTAAAGTTCTACTTATCGACGGCGCATTGAACGCGAAGATCGTTGGTCAGCCAGCAGCAGCAATCGCTGAGATGGCGGGCGTGAAAGTTCCTGCTGACACGAAAGTGCTTGTTGGTGAAGGTCTTGGTAAAGTGTCTTACGAGGACGCATTTGCTCACGAGAAACTCTCTCCAACGCTTGGCTTGTTCCGTGCAGACAACTTCGAAGATGCGGTTGCTCAAGCGGTGACTATGGTTGAAATCGGCGGTATCGGTCACACCTCTGGTCTATACACTAACCAAGACACAAACGCAGACCGTATCCGTTACTTTGGCGACAAGCTAAAAACAGCTCGTATCCTAATCAACATCCCGACGACTCACGGTGGTATCGGTGACCTGTACAACTTCAACGTTGCACCTTCTCTAACTCTAGGTTGTGGTTCATGGGGTGGTAACTCTATCTCTGAGAACGTAGGTCCTAAGCACCTAATCAACAAGAAAACTGTAGCGAAGCGAGCTGAAAACATGTTGTGGCACAAACTACCTAAGTCTATCTACTTCCGTCGTGGTAGCCTTCCAATCGCGCTTAGCGACCTAGAAGGTAAGAAACGCGCATTCCTTGTTACTGACCGTTTCCTATTCAACAACGGTTACGCGGATGACGTAGTACAACTACTGAAAGCACAAGGTATGGAAGTACAAACGTTCTTCGACGTTGAAGCTGACCCAACGCTATCAGTGGTTAAGAAAGGTGCTGAAGCGATGCAAAGCTTCCAGCCTGACGTTATCCTAGCACTTGGTGGTGGTTCACCAATGGATGCGGCGAAGATCATGTGGGTAATGTACGAGCACCCAGAAACGCACTTTGAAGAGCTTGCAATGCGCTTTATGGACATCCGTAAACGTATCTACAAGTTCCCTAAAATGGGTAAAAAAGCTGAGCTTGTTTGTATCACCACAACTTCAGGTACAGGTTCAGAAGTGACACCATTCGCGGTAGTAACTGATGACGAAACTGGTGCTAAGTACCCACTTGCTGACTACGAGCTAACACCTCAGATGGCGATCGTTGATGCTAATCTAGTCATGAACATGCCTAAGTCTCTAACCGCATTCGGTGGTTACGATGCTGTGACTCACGCTCTAGAAGCTTACGTATCAGTTCTTGCCAATGAGTACTCTGATGGTCAAGCTCTACAAGCACTTAAGATGCTTAAAGAGTACCTACCTTCAAGCTACGCGAACGGTGCAAACGACCCAATCGCTCGTGAGAAAGTACACAACGCGGCAACTATCGCTGGTGTAGCATTTGCGAACGCATTCCTAGGTGTATGTCACTCTATGGCGCACAAGATTGGTGCTGAGTTCCACCTACCACACGGTCTGGCGAACGCACTACTGATCTCTAACGTGGTACGTTACAACGCGAACGACAACCCAACTAAGCAGACTGCATTCTCTCAATACGACCGTCCACAAGCACGTCGTCGTTACGCTGAGGTTGCTGACCACCTAGGCCTAAGCCAAGAAGGTGACCGTACTGCTCAGAAGATTGAACGTCTACTAGCGTGGATGGATGAGTTGAAACAAGACCTAGACATTCCAGCGTCAATCCAAGCGGCGGGTGTTGCTGAAGCTGACTTCCTAGCGAAGCTAGATGAGCTAGCGGTTGAAGCGTTCGATGACCAATGTACTGGTGCGAACCCACGCTACCCTCTAATCTCTGAGCTGAAAGAAGTTCTAAAAGCTTCTTACTACGGTAAAGCATTCGTTGAAGGTGAAACTTTCGAAGGTACAACTGTTATCAAGAAGAAAGCGGATCAAGAAGCAGCGAAAGCAGCACCAAAAGCGAAGAAAGAAAAAGCGGACGCATAAGTAAGCCGTCACGTTGAGATAGGTTTTCGCTAGCACGAAACCTACGCTTTGAAATCGAGCCCTAGCCCTGTGCTGGGGCTTTTGTTTGTCTGCTCATATTTTGTGCTATCCATGTTGGTGCTATTCATATTGGTGGCGTAAAAAAGCCGATGCAATTGCATCGGCTCATTACTCATCTCCAATAGCCTACCCAATCAGGCTATTTCTCTTCGTCTGGCAGTTTGACGTTGAGCTCGAGAACGGAGATGTCGTCATCTTTGTGCTCAAACGACAGGTCGACCATCGATGGGTCAATGTCGACATACTTCGCAATGACCTTCAGAATATCTTCTTTAAGCTGAGGCAGATAAGACGGCGCAGGGTCGTTTTGACTGCGACGCTCGGCCACAATGATTTGCAGTCTCTCTTTGGCTAAATTCGCAGAGCTCTTTTTCTGCGGGCGGAAAAACTCAAGTAATGACATGCCTAATTAGCCTCCAAATAGTCGTTTAAAAATCCCTTTCTTCTGCTCTGTGAGGAAGCGGAAATCCACTTGCTCACCGAGAAGACGCTCAACCGTATCATTATAGGCCATACCGGCGTCGGACTCGTCGTCGAAGATGACCGGCACCCCTTTGTTAGAGGCATTCAAAACCGCTTGGCTCTCCGGGATCACGCCGAGCAGGGAAATGTGCAAGATCTCTTCGACATCTTCCACGCTGAGCATTTCACCTTGATTTACGCGCGCAGGGTTGTAGCGCGTGAGTAGCAGGTGCTGTTTCACCGGCTCTAAGCCTTCTTCTGCGCGACGGGATTTAGAATCGAGAATACCCAGGATACGGTCGGAGTCACGTACAGAAGAGACTTCTGGGTTGGTGGTGACAATTGCTTCATCAGCAAAGTACAACGCCATCAAAGCGCCTTGCTCGATGCCTGCTGGTGAGTCACAGATAATGAATTCAAAACCCATCTTATCCATGTCATCGAGCACTCGGCGTACGCCTTCTATGGTGAGGGCGTCTTTGTCACGAGTTTGAGAGGCGGGCAAGATGAACAAGTTGTCGGTACGTTTGTCTTTGATCAGCGCTTGATTGAGCGTTGCTTCGCCATTGATGACGTTAACAAAGTCGTACACGACGCGACGTTCGCAACCCATAATCAAGTCAAGGTTACGCAGACCAATATCAAAATCGATCACAGCGGTTTTTTTGCCTTTCATCGCAAGGCCTGAAGCGATAGCAGCGCTAGAGGTGGTTTTCCCTACGCCGCCTTTTCCTGATGTGACAACAATAATGCGTGCCATTCGTTGGTTCCTTTAAACTATTAAATTGTTAACAGCTCGAATTTGAGTGAATCGTCGCTCAAGCTGAACATCACTTTCTGTTGCCAATATTCCTCGGCAAACTGTTCCGTAAGCCAGTAGTGCCCAGCAATAGACATCAATTCTGCATTGAGTTTGTTACAGATGATGACGGCGCCCGTGTTGCCACTGGCCCCTGCAATAGCGCGACCACGCAACGTGCCATGGATGTGAATCGAGCCATCGGCAATCACCTCGGCACCTTCACTGACATGATTGAGTACCACTAAATCCGCGTCTTTGGCGTAAATCTGTTGCCCAGAGCGCACCGGGGTGCGAACAATTTTGGTGGGCGCTAAGGTCGCGGGCGCTTGTGTGGGGGACTTGCTTGCCGTCATCACGGCGAACTTAGCGTCAGACGCTAAGTTTTGTGTACGTTTGTCTGGGCATCCCGTCACCCCAACAGGTATCATGCCCGCTTGGGCGATGCCTTGCTTTAGCTTTACAAAGTCCAATTCGCCCGCCACCTTTGAAATATTGATCACCACAGGTGCGTGAGCAAAAAACGCAGGTGCCGTTTGCACTTTCTGTTGTAAGAAGTCGATGCATTTGTCGACATCGTTATCGCTAAGGTGCAAAACGGACAAGGTGAAACTACTGCCTTTCAAGTCAGGCGAAGCGGCGCTGGATGATTGGGTCGGCTTGGATTGAGCAGTGACGCTCTCTGACCCAATGGTCTGTGGCCTGCTTGTATTGGGCTCGGTCATATTCGACATATAGGTAAGTGGCAACCTCTTAAGGGCGTTGCTTGGGACTAGGGGACTCATGTTATATTCCCTCCCTAAGCTCAGCAAGTTATCTTGCGCTCAATTGGGTGTTTTGCTCTCAAAAATAGCGAAACATTGACGTTTAATGACAATGAGATAAAAACATAGACATGCTTTGTGCAATTTATAAGAGTTCAAAAAAAGAGGGCGCGTACCTCTACTTACCGAAAAAGGACGATTTTTCGCAAGTTCCTGACACACTGATGCAGATGTTCGGTAAACCTACAATGGTGATGATGGTGAAGCTCGACGGGCGCAAGTTAGCACAAGTCGACATCGAAAAAGTGAAGCAATCCATGCAAGATGAGGGCTTCTTTTTGCAACTGCCACCCCCACCGAAAAACCTGCTTGATGAATACAAAGAGCAGAAAAAAGCTCGCCAGCAGTCGAATAATTCATAGTTCTAAAGACTCGCTAAAATTGCTCAAGGAGGGCAATGTGAAAACAATACTGTCAGCTGTTCTAGGATTGACACTTTCAGGCACTGTGTTGGCAACGTCAGTGTCTGCGAGTGAGGTGTCATTTGATGATTACATCCAAACACTCAGAGATGAAGCCAAAGCGATGGGGATTGCTCAGCCCGTCATCGATGAGGCATTTGCCAATGTGACTCATAAACCACGCGCCGTGACGGCCGATAAGAATCAGCCAGAGAAAAAACTGACCTTAGATGAGTACATTCCACGTGCCGTACCAAAATGGAAAATCGATCAAGCCAAAGCTCTTTACCAAAAGCACCACACTGAGTTGACTCGCATTGGCGAGCAATATGGTGTGCAGCCGCGCTTTATTGTTGCGCTGTGGGGCGTTGAGAGTAACTTCGGAAAATTTACCGGCAATTACCCCGTCATTGATGCACTCGCGACCTTGGCGTACGACGGCCGCCGTGAGGCCTTCTTTCGCAGTGAAACCATGGCCGCGTTACAGATCTTAGAGCAGGGCCATATTGCTTTTGATGACTTTAAAGGCTCATGGGCAGGGGCGATGGGCCAGTGCCAGTTTATGCCGAGCTCGTTTTTAGCCTTTGCTGCGGATGGTAACGGTGATGGTAAAAAAGACATCTGGACGACAGAAGCGGATGTGTTTGCTTCGGCGGCCAATTATTTAAGTCAATCCGGTTGGGACGATACCTACACCTGGGGACGTCAAGTGACGCTTCCCGCTGGGTTTGATACGTCAATTCAAGGGCGAGCGCCGGACAAAGCCAAATATTTGCAACAGTGGGCGTCAATGGGGATTACCCGTTTTGATGGCCGACCGCTACCTAAGCTCGACCAAGATATCCAAGCCTGGTTGATCGCACCCGATGATGGGAATGGGCGTGTTTATTTGGTCTACAATAACTATAACGTACTAATGAAATGGAACCGGTCTTACTACTTTGCGCTGGCTGTTTCACACCTTGCGGATGCAATTGTGATGTGATGCGGTAAACAAAAACGACGAATCCTCCTACATTCAGTTGCGCTTAGCTTGACGGTGTCTATATTTGATTGACAATAAATAATGTAGCATTATCTAAATAAGTGATTGGTTTTGTAGCAATGACTGGAGCGCGATGAACGTACACCACTTTGTAGCGGATAAATTATCCGAAGTCGTCTTAATGAAACAGCAGCGCCAGATGATGATGATTCGGGTGCTCGCTGTCTTAGGTGTCTCCTTCCTTGCGGCCTTCTCTGTCTATAGTTTTTATCGCGGCGATATTGAGCTGGGCACAACGCTGGCCTTTTACTCCTTGGTTGGCATCGTCACCATCAAAATGATTAACCTGCAACATCGCTTTGGTCTTGCTGGGCTATCTTTTATGATCTACTCCTTGAGTTTGTATCTTATTTTTACTGGAGGGTATGAAGGTACTGGCATTATGTGGGTCTACCCACTGTCTGCCATCGGCATATTCATCAATAGTTTTCGTGTTGGAGTGGGGCTCTCGGTACTGAATATTGTCCTGACTTCCTTGATCTTCGCCTTTGGCTTGACGCAGTTTCCGTACCCATACCATGTAGGGTTTCGCTTGGTATTAACCTTGGTCGCGATGTCAGGTATGTGTCACATCGTGATCTATTTTCAAAGTCAAATGGACGACTATATTTTGAAAATGGATCAAGAGGGCATTCAAGAACTGGCTTACATTGACTCGCTCACTCAGTTGGCCAACCGAGCAAGCTTTATGTCGGTGTTGTCTCACGCGACGCGCCTTGATGAAAACAAGCACACCGCGATCATTTACTTCGACTTAGATAACTTTAAAGCGGTCAACGACTGTTATGGTCACGATGTCGGCGACAACGTGTTGTACGATTTTGCCAAGCAAACCAAAGGCATTGCGCAGCAAGCGTTGGGCGAGCGACTGCAAAAATACGACATTGCCCGCTTGGGCGGTGACGAGTTTGCCATTTTTGTGCGCGATTATGAGTCGGAGCAAGAGGTGGTTGATTTGGCAGAGCAAGTCGTCGCACTCTTTTATGGTCACCATTTGCAATCACTGAACAATATTCACGTCGAGATTGGCGCCAGTGCGGGTATCTCATTTAACAATGAGACGATGACCTTAAGTCAGTGTTTGAAAGTGGCAGACAGAGCGATGTATCTCGCCAAAGAAGCCGGGTCGGGTAATGTTAATGTGGCTAAAACAGCCTCAGAGCCGCGAGAAGAAGCGCTGCTCTGAGGAAGGATAGGGCGCTAGTTATTTGGTATGAAATTGCTCACACGCTAGCATAGTATTCTCAATCAAGCTCGCCACCGTCATTGGCCCAACACCACCCGGGACTGGCGTAATAAAGCTGGCGCGCTCTTTGGCTTTATCGTATTCCACATCACCCACCAACTTGCCTGACTCCAAGCGGTTGATACCGACATCGACCACGACCGCTCCCTCTTTGATCCAGTGACCTGGAATAAAGTTAGGTTTACCTACCGCAACGACCACCAGATCCGCTTGACGTACATGACCTTCTAGATCTTGAGTAAAACGGTGGCAAGTTGTTGTGGTACAGCCCGCAAGCAGAAGCTCCAATGTCATTGGTCGACCGACAATGTTGGACGCGCCAACCACCACTGCGTGTTTGCCACGAAGATCGATGTTATAGCGATCAAGCAGGGTGATGATGCCTTTCGGCGTACAAGAGCGCAGTTTTGGAATGCGCTGCGCTAGGCGGCCCACGTTGTAAGGATGGAAGCCATCGACGTCTTTCTCTGGATGAATGTGTTCAAGTACGGCGGTAGAGTCGATTCCCGCTGGTAGTGGAAGTTGAACCAAGATGCCATCAATCTCATCGTCTGCGTTCAGTGTGTCAATCAGTGCAAGCAGCTCAGTTTGACTTGCGGTGGCAGGGAGGTCGAACGATTTAGACACAAAGCCCACCTCTTCACACGCGCGGCGTTTGCTGCCGACATACACTTGAGACGCCGGATCTTCACCAACGAGAACCACAGCCAAGCCAGGGGCACGTAACCCAGCGTCTAGGCGCGCTTTCACACGAGCCGCCACTTCGGAACGGACGGTTTGAGAAATCAGTGTTCCATCGATATTTTGAGCAGTCATGACTTTCCTTTAATCACAATGGCGAATAAGTTGTGGCGCATTGTCGCAAATAATTGAATGAACATCCATAAGCAAACGTTTGCTTCGGGTTATTTTTAAACACCTCAACCGCCAATGTCCCTTTTTTAGTCACTTAGATCATAATGATACGAAAAGGTCTTGTGTTAAGACCTCGAACTCGTATAATCCTGTCCCTGTAGCGCGCCCTTAGCTCAGCTGGATAGAGCACGTCCCTTCTAAGGATGTGGTCGTAGGTTCGAATCCTACAGGGCGTGCCATATATCCGAAAAAAGCCCGATAATTCAATGAGTTATCGGGCTTTTCGTTTTTCTGTGGTGCCTCTGTGGTGCCGCTGAAATCTATTTTTATCAACTTTTGTTAAACCCCACCTATTTTCGACTCTTCGCTTTTTTCGAAACATCACTCTCTTTTTGTCTATCCGATCGCTTGCTTCATCTATACAAAATGATACCGTCTACAACTGAGCTATTAAGTAACAAGTTGCACGGGGTTTGCAGTGGCAGGGTTGAGCCAAAAACAGACAGACGAGTTGATGAGTATCGGGCTTGATGTTCATCAAGTGAAAGAGTGTGAAAACATACTAATCCAAATTCCAAGTGACACCGATCTTTCGTCAATTAAGCGCCTATGTAAAGCATTGCAACAAGCACAGTCAGGCTTTGACGATATCAGAAATACCGATCCCAATTTCTATGACGAAATAGAGCGGCAACTTCAAAGCAAAGTAGCTTGGTCACGCTCCCTATTAAGCACCATAGCTGAGACATTAGAGGGAGTTCACGCTCAGCAACAAGGTGTCTACGTATCAGAGGTGGATTTTGATTCCAATGAACAAGTAACGCGGGTTACGACTCCCAAAAGCAGGGACTTTCGTCGCTATCAAGCCCTGACAGATCTGTGGCGTTCATGGGGCAAAGTAGTGAAAACCACGAAAGAGTCTGAATTTTTCTCCTTTCTTACGATTTGCCTCAAAGGTGGCTTTTCTTTTGACGGTGTCGCTAGTGTTAGAACTCACTACCTCAGGTATTTTTGGGGTAAAACGAAGGAGATCTCGACAGGTGACACAGAACACGAATCAGATCTCTTGGAGGTTGAAATTACTCTGAAAAACGGACAGAAACAGGTCGCGCGTATGAGAGTCCCTAAAATGGATGCGTTGGACAAGGATATTCGCCAACTGAAGAAAAGTCGAAGCTAGCCACCGACAATTCATAAACGTGAAGGGAAGAGAGGGATGCTGATACCGTTTGGCTTGAAGGATGATAAATACCTAGACATTAGTGAGGTGCAACGGGGTAGAGCATGTGGTTGTGTTTGTCCAAGTTGCAAACAAAACCTTGTGGCTAAAAAAGGGCCCAATCCGGATAAAATGATCCACCACTTTGCCCACGACAAAAAGTCGAAAGATGAAACGGGTGAGCCGATAGAGTGTCAATATTCATTCTGTGTGGTCGCAAGGCTTGTGATTAAGCAATGCTTAAAGGAGCTGGACCAGTTTGAGATACAGTTGCCTGATTGGAAGCTTGAATTAGAAAAGAGAGATGATTACGGAAGGGAGGTCACCGTCTCTGGATATGTGACTCAAGCACATCATTTAACGATTGATGATTTTGAAGTCGAGCCTTCGGGGCACTATTCAGAGCTCGATATCCTTTGTCGCATAAATGGGTATTTGGTCGGTATCCACTTTAGTTATCACGGCAGGCCAATGATTGGGGGAAACGAAAATTTTAGTGACGTTTCAATTGTGGATATTGATTTAGAGCCCTTGCAAGACCTTTACGATAGTTTTGACCATAAAGAACATGAATCATTTAAATCACTGGTGATGGACTATGTACTAAACGTTGGGCAAAGATCTTGGGTGACTCATGCTCGCTATACCGCCAGATATTCAGAGTTGAGCACAAAGCTAAACTCACTCGTAGAGGAATCCAATCTAGCACCGCCGAGACGCCACATAGCCTAAAAGCCTATTGTTAATACGATTCAGCATCAACCTTATAAAAAGAGCTTATGCTCGTATGTAAGGGAAATTGAATCTTCAAGTGTATAAGGCCATAGGTAAAGTCAAAATTAGCAGTCAATGCCGTTATATACATGATAGACGGGGATTTGCTGTAATATCCAACAGGTGTCATAGTGGGCCGTTTGCTAATACTCAGCTTTTCGGTTATTTATTAGTGCAGCGTCTTAGTGGGTGGAAGTATTAGGCGGAAGGATGCGAGTTGGAAAGGCGGCTTGTTGCCGTATATAAAGCGTTATGTTAGAGGAGAATTATGGAACGTTCCATTTTGCTAGAAAAGGCATTGTCTAATTGTGTCGATTTTGTACGTCAGTATGTATATTACTTGCACCTAACAGAAAGGAGAGATGAATTTCCCGACTTGGTACATACGTATGTACATAATAATTTTATATGTATGGCTGTGTTTAATTGGAGTCATGCTTTTGGCCATCACAACGATGCTTTGCATTTTCGGAATGTGAGCTCAGATGGTGACCAATTCAAAGAAGATTTATTACGATGCTTAGAATTTGATCATAATGGTTGGAAAGCATACTGGGAAGAAATGAAAGCGTTTAGAGATAAGCGAGTTGCCCATATAGATCCAGATCCTCAGGTAAAAATTCCAGACTTGGCAAAAGCATATGTATGCATAAGGCATTATTATCATTCATTTGTTGGTGAGCTTAAAGAGTTAGGTTTTTATGACGTATTCCCTGATAACTTAGACAAATTTAGCGATACTTTGCATAAAAAATACGGGAAAACAGTCATCAGTCTACTAGCAGGGTTTTAACATAGCAAAGCGTTTAAGACAGATTCCCAACGCTTGGCATTTTTCGTTTTATCGTCGGGTTCAGTGTTTAAGGTGGTATGGTTAGGTTCAGTGGTGGC
The DNA here is from genome assembly GCF_059834345.1 of Vibrio sp. R11-SG3-ISO3-SZ. Lineage (NCBI taxonomy): Bacteria > Pseudomonadati > Pseudomonadota > Gammaproteobacteria > Vibrionales > Vibrionaceae > Vibrio > Vibrio sp. R11-SG3-ISO3-SZ. Next base: position 20,608 of record NZ_JCBDGX010000054.1, on the reverse strand, counting down.
GTTGCTCACTACTTAACGCGGCGTTATGTACAAATGGTGAAATATTCACTTGTTATTAAGTAGTTGTATGAAAAAGAAATTTATCCACGTCGATGTTCTTGTCGACGAATATGTAAAAAATTCTAAGTTGATAAATCAAAGCAATGAGTCACTTTTAGCGTCTAGTAAAGGTTTTCTAGGTAGAAACCTAAAAGCGAAGTTAATCATAGCGAGAGAAGAGCACAAAAACTATTGTATGGTACTCGAAGAACTTGATAGTGGGTTCATAGGGGATCTAGAGCTCTATTCGCATAATAACTTAGCTCATCTTGGTATAAAAGATGCGAACTATAAGGTTGCCTCCCGTGCTCGAACGGTCTGTTTTGACAGCCTAGCGCGTTTTGAAAAAACACTCGGCTCAATAGAAGATAGTCTGAACTTCAATTTGTCAATTAAGTTAGCGTGGCTCAGTATTGGAGTTGCAGTGATATCGATAATTACAAACTTTATTAGTAGTTAAATTTGTACATACAAGCAATTTAAGAGGGGTTCACAACGCTTGGCACTTTTGCTTCTACTTCTGTTTTAGTGTTTGTGGCACAATGCTTTAGGTTTGGGTGTGAGGCATTGTTCACCCCTTAATTGGGCGTTATACGATTCTCCCACCATGACGAAAAAAAGTGTATTATTTCAGCGATTTATTTAGGCGCGAAGGTTGTGTATGAACAAATCTTTGACAGACCAAGAACTTGAGCATGTTGCTCGGGTTATTAAAGACAAGATTTTTGTACCTCGTAATCGAAAGCGAGTTACAGTATTTTTGTGTGGTGCAGACATAAAAAATGATAAGACAGCACGTTCTCAAATGGCTGCTGTTTTTTCTCATTATCCTCGATATGAGTTATTGTATCCTGAGGATCTATTTGACGATTTGTTAGCGGGTCAAGGTCAACATAGCTTGTTAAAACTTGAGGGAATTCTGGCGGATAGTGTTGATGCAATAGTACTATTCCCAGAAAGTCCGGGGTCATTTGCAGAGATTGGTGCTTTTTCCAATAATGAGAAACTTGCTCGTAAAATGGTTGTTCTTTCGAATAGAAAATATAAAAGTAATAAAAGTTTTATTAACTATGGACCTTACAGATTAATAAAGTCATCAGGCACAGGAAAGGTTATCCATATCAATTATGATCATTTGACCGTTCCTGATGAATATCATCGAATCTATCGAAATGTTAACAACTATATAACTCAAATACGGAAAGAGCACCCCGTAGAAAAAGACGTTGCGAATATACTAGAAGCTGAAAACTTTATTCTTCCTTGTATCTACTTACTCGATAAACTCAATAACGTAATGCTTTCAAAATTGATTGGCTTTGCAACCAATCAAGATAAAGTTTTATGTGATATCGCGACTAAGTCATCACTAGGAAGGTTGGCTTTTAAGAAATTTATATCACGAACTGCGACTGGTTACCAAGTGACACCCTTAGGTGCTGAGTATGTAAGAAATACATTTGATAATATATACTTGGATAAGGTAAGGATCGAAATATTGAATGCGGAAAATCGTAGAAATGCAAGTGTGCGTTATGATAGAATCGTGTCCGGCGCACACCCTTAGCGAATGAGCTAACTTAGTTCATTGGATAGCGTTTCGCTATCCTGCATACAATCTGATTCAATGCCGCATGAAAATGTGCAGAGCCAGAATACAGTCGTTTCTGGAACTGCACCTTTTCATCCGCGACTTAAGACGTAAGGGTGTGTCGCCACAAATGACTTCAAAAAATATATATAGCCTCAAAAACATTGGATTGCCTGCAATGCTATCCATTGACGATTTCGCTAATCAAGCTCGACTTTCTGCTGGTAAAATTCGTTATCTTTCTGCAACTGCCGAATCTCATTACAGAGTTTATCCAGTCCCTAAAGTAAGCGGAAAGAGTCGACTTATTTCTCAACCGTCCAGGGAACTTAAAGCTGTACAGGCTTGGATTTTGCGAAATATATTAGACAAGCTTTCATCTTCTCCTTGCTCAAAAGGTTTCGAAGTTGGAACGTCAATTCTAGACAATGCTCGACCACATGTTGGTTCTAACTATGTATTAACTATAGATTTAGAGGATTTTTTCCCCAACGTTGCAGCATCTAAAGTGTATGGGGTTTTTAGTTCTATTGGGTACAACAAAGAGTTGTCGATTTTGCTAACCAATTTGTGTACATATGGTGGTGGGCTACCTCAAGGAGCTCCAACTTCTCCAAAGCTAGCGAATCTAGTATGTGCGAAACTCGACGCTAGGATACAAGGTTATGCTGGACCAAGAGGTATTGTTTACACTCGTTATGCTGACGATATGACGTTTTCTTCTCATACGGCTTCTAAAATAAGAAAAGTTAAACACTTCATCGGGACCATTATCAGTGATGAAGGATTTAAGATTAACCATAAAAAGACAGCCATATGTGGTACGAAACGCCAGAAAAAAGTTACTGGTCTTATACTCTCGGAGAGCAGTGTAGGGATAGGACGTGTTAAACACAGAGAAATTAGGGCAAAACTTCATCATCTATTTACGGGTAAGTCAATGGAGTTCTCTCATATCAATGGGTTACTATCATACACTTATTCTGTAGATCGACGTGCATATAACAAGTTGTATGCTTACATTGGTGGTTTAACCCAAAAGTACCCTCTTTCAAACGCAATCAAAGAAATTAGCCCCAAAATCGTATGACAAACGTTTAAGGTTTCAATATATATCTTCTAATGTGAACGAATTAGTTTAGAGCAGCACACCTAAAAAAATTTCACAAAGGTGTACTGATGCTGACCACTAAGCTGGATTAAAAAGGAGATCCCTTAAGTAATCGAGGTTTCCACTCGTAAGGTGTAGCTTGTTTTGCAACTTTGAATACTTCTTTAATGTAATTTTTACGCTGCGATGCAGTGCTTCCTGTCTCTAATTGAATTGTTTCACCTAATGGATGCTTGCTACTTATGTAATAATCATTTCTCCGTATTAATGCTGGGAGAAGAGAGTAATCGGGTGTGTGAGCCCATTTAGACCATGCTTCTTCACCATTACAGTCTTTGCAGGTAAGAACTAGGTTCCAAATACCGTTGAGGTTGAGGTTTATGTCAGTTCCAACTTGGTATTGTAGGCTGATTGGGAAAAAATGATCGACGGCTGCCGTATTTGGTTGGTTAGGTACGATGCTAATGTCATCAAAGCAGTAAAAACACTTACCTTTTTGATAGCCGCTCAAAGGCTTACGGGCGTGTGTTACAGGGGCTCGTATATGACTATTAAGGTAGGATTTATTTGATTTAATGCGTCGTCCGCAGAAAAGCTTTTCAGTGTCATCATACTCAATGATCAACTTGTCTCCCTTGGCATCCCAAGATGACTCTACAAGGTTCCAACGCCCTTCAACTTCTTCAGACAAGTTGCTTGCCTGAGCGAGCTCTCTCAAACGATATAATGAATTATCTATAGTGATACCTTTGACATTGTCTACTACTGATTTTGTATAAAATTTTGCTCCTTGGCCGTATTGCTTTTTTAACTTGGGAAAAGCGTCAATTACATATTGGAAACCTGTTGAAACCGTTAATGAGATTATCTCATCTTCAGTTAGTTTGCCTTCAGAGAAGAGCTGACACGCGTAAAGATATTTTGATGACTTAGCGCTGGTTTGCTTCTTGCCTGATAGGACATGCTGTACTATGTGTTTGTAAAAGGGAACAGCGAGCTCATCGAGTCTAATGAAACTCCGTTTTTCTATAGGTAGTTCAAGTAAGGCTTGACCTAAAGCAAATTTGTAGCTGGCGGTATTTGCGCCGTATAGAATAATTGTTCGGAAAGTTTCGAGTTCTGTACTGTTATTTGAAAACTGGATGGTCATTCTTGATTCCAACTTAATACTATTTCTCTTTAATGAGAATTGCGTTGAGCCATTTTTCTTCCTCTCGCCCTTGACGCAAGTCTGACGTTTGCCATGTTTTTAGTATTCTTAGCGGGCTATGTTGAAGCACTATTTCAAGTAAGGTCTCGTTCAGATTTGTAAAATTACGACCATCTCGGTGGACTTCATCATTCCCATACTTGAATGAGCAATAGAACAGCCCTTTAGCTTTTAGGCTTCCAGCAAGATTGTTGAATGCAATTGGTAGTTCGGCTAAAGGTAAATGGAGTAATGACGCACAAGCCCAGATGCCGTCGAATGAAGACTTCGACTGAAATTTTTGGAATGTTGTTACTTCGACGGGTTGTTCAATAAGGCTTTGGGCTAACAACGCAAGCTTGTTACTTGCATCAATAGCATGAACTTTAAACCCTCGAGCTTTAAAAGCTAATGCATCACGACCTGAACCACAACCAGCATCAAGTATGAAACTTCCTAATTTTAGATGCGGCAGGAATTCCTCATATAAGCTATCCATTTCAACATTGATGGTTCCATCATAAAACGCTCGAGCATTTTTATCGTAGTAGTTCATCCTAGTGTCCGTATTGAAATTTATTTCGAATACATGATATCAAAAGTTACAGTAAAATTGAGCTTTCCCATACTGAAGATTATTTGAATTTATGGAGTTAGACTTAATAATCTAAGAAGATTTTGACCAAAAAGAGCGGATATTGAATGACTGCAAGTCTGAGTGCCAATTTCGGTCTTACTGTTCTTAAAATGGTAGGCTTTGGGGGCATGTTAGCGCTCTGATATAACTCAATATCTATGCTATCCGTTCCCGCACCAGCCCTTTAAATCAAAGGGCTGACGGCTTGTCGCTCAACTCTCTACACTAAAAACCGTTCCCCTCTTCTGATTGCCGTTAAACCTGATCATTCGTAGTCTGAATTTATCCAATTAGGATGATTTCAAACGAGGAAGATTAATTATGAGTAATTCAGAAATTTCAAAGTACGGCAAGAAGTTGAACCGTAAATCAGCAGCAGAGTATTTGGGTGTGACAGAAGGGACGCTCGCCGTTTGGGCATCAACTGGACGCTATCGCCTGCCATTTATCAAAGTGGGCCGTAAGGTGTTTTATACACTGGCTGACCTTGATGCTTTCCTTGAAAGCCGAGTTCAAACACAAACGGCATAAGGAGTGACTATGGATAGTGTTGTTGAAAAAGTAAGCCAGTTACACGACACGGTGAAACCTAACTACCCTGACTTAGATGCTAGGTTTAATCCGCTACCTACATCAAGAAACCTACAAGCGCTGTTAAAAAGCAATGGTATCGATGTAGTGGTCAACAAAATGAATATGGAAGTTGAGTTGTTTGTCGATGGCCAAATGCTCGACAAAACAGCCGAGCAAAAACGTAGCTTGTTGATTGATGTTTGTGTTCGAGGTGGTTTCAAAAAAGAGATTCTAGCCGATCACCTTATGTCGTTGGCTGAGAACAACAGTTACCACCCTTTTGCCAATTACCTGCATGAAAGTAATTGGGACGGTATCGACCGTATGACACCTGTGATTGACGCCATGAACGCGAAGGATAAAGAGCTTGCAAGCTGCGTGATGCGAAAGTTTTTTATCGCGGTGGTGGCATCGGTATTTGAAACACCATTTAGCTCAAAATTGATTCCGGTTCTTCAAGGCGGGCAGTCGTTCAGGAAAACGGCGTTTATCAAGCGATTTGCCTCCGTGTTTGAAGGGGCGTTCTTGGAAGGGCAAGAGATCAACCCTGACTCTAAAGATTCAGTTATTAGCTGTATTAACAGCCTGATTGTTGAGCTCGGTGAGTTAGAGCGTACCTCTCGAAACAGCCAAGGAAGCCTCAAGGCGTTTATTACTAAGGAGGTGGATACTGTCCGACCCCCTTATGGCGCGAAGGATATTAAGAAACCTCGTCAAACGTCGTTTATTGCGACTGTTAACGTGACTGGCTTCCTGCGTGATGAAACTGGCTCAAGTCGATATGCCGTTATCGAGCTAGCCGCGCCTATCGACATGGAACTGGTAAACCGTACCCTTGGTTGGCGATATGACAACGGTAGGCTAAGCCACCGTCATCCAGCAGAACTCAAGCAATTTTGGCTTCAAGCCTATGAACTATACAGGTCTGGTGAATCTTGGCACTTGACGGATACTGAGCTTGAGTTAGCCGCAAAGGTCAACAACGGGCACAATGCCAAAAGTTCTTACTATGAAGCCATCGTTGAGCGCTTCCTAATCGATGACCCTGAAAAGTACGTTTGGGAGTGGGTGACGGCTTCGGAGGTGTGTAAACACATCAATGTTCACGTAGATAAAAATAGAATCGTGGGTAAAGAGCTTAAGCGACTAGCACAAGAGGAAGGGGCGATAGAGTCTAAGTCTGGAAGGTCAAACACTACTCTATACCGCTTGCCTGTTTCCGTTCGTATTGCAGCCTGATTTGTTTATTCTCTTTAACCCACTAACCAATTTTTGTGGTTAGTGGGTTAAAGAAATATGGAAGATTAGCCGCTGTGTTTTAACCTAATAGGCTTAATGTCACTGGCTAGTTAGCCAGTCAATTTTGGCTAACAAAAAGTGCTTAAGCCAATAAATTCAAGGCTTCGTGCGGCTTAAGCCGTAAGAATGTCAGAATCTACAGATTGTTCCAAATAGCTCATCAATTCCTGCCTTGCTTCGATAGGCAGAGTATCAATCTCTTGCTTAATGCGATCTAACTTAGTCTGCAATGAGTCCCCAAGCATATAGGTGACGGTTTTCTCTAGCGTCTCTCTCACGCTATCGTCCGACAAATGAGCATACACATCATTGGTTATGCTGATGTTGGAGTGACCCAGTAGTTTACTTGTTGCCTGTATTGAGCCGCCCGATGTAACTTGAAAAGTGGCTAGGGTGCGTCTTAGGTCGTGAACTGTTAGATGCTTTTCCGGATTGTCGGGTGCGTACATGCCAACGCGATCGGTGATTCTTTGCCAGAAACCGCCTTTCCCGCTTTTATCGGTGATATGACCGAGTTGGCTTCGAGCGCTTGGGAATACAAATTCTTGGTTAAGTTCAGCTTCATGTGAGCGACGAACCAATATCCTCATTGCCTTTTGAGTGAGTGGAACAGAGTGAGCCTTTTTACTCTTGTTTTTACTGGCTGGAATAATCCAGCGACGATTATCAAGATCAATTTCTTGCCAGCGCATAGAAAGAACCATCGATTTGCGTTGACCCGTCAGCAGAAGCAAAAATATGCAATCTTGGTAAATCTGCTTTTCTTGGCTCAGTGAGTCAAAAAACTGCGCGAGCTCTTTCTTGGATAAGGTTCTTTCGCGTCTGAAAAGGGACTCATCAACCTTATTGATTTTAGCGAAGGGGTTAGGCTCGATATAGGCTCGATTAAACATCGATTTGAGCAAGGTTAGCGAATGGTTGTGTTTGCTGTATCCGTGTTTGGTGAATAAGTCCTGCATTAGCTTCCGCGCTTTCTCGGCATCAAAATCAGTGATGGCCTTTTTACCAAGCTTAGGTTTTAGGTGTAATCGGTAAAGAGTCTGGTTTGATTTGAGGCTACTGGCGCGGCGCTTCTTGGCTTTAATATCGAGCTCGAAAGAGGCAACATAGATATCGAACAAGTCATCAAAGGTTTGGCTTTCTCTGGCTTCTCTTTTTTGCTGGTTTGGGTTGATGCCGTTGGCAAGGTCGGTCGCCGTGTTTCGTGCCATTTCCCTTGCTTGCTCGACCGTCATCGTAGGGAACTCACCGAGTTTGACCTTGATGTTTTTTCCGTTAACTTTGCGCTGAAAACGGAAGATTTTAGCGCCAGAAACCAAGGCATCAAGCACCAAACCTTGAACGCTTTTAGTGCTTCCCACGTCTCTATAGGTAATGCGATGTTTCGGTTTTTCTATGCTTTCTAACGCACGTTTTGTGAAGTTTATTCCTGTGTCCATAACAACTTACCGTCAAATCCTGTGGTGCCTCTGTGGTGCCGTGGGCGTCAATTTAGAGCCATTTTGAGCTATTTTGGTTAAATATACAATTCGGTAATTTGTATCTTAAGTGTATGATAATAAATAACTATTAAGCTTTGTTAAACGAAGTTAAAATCCTAGTTTAATTCCTACAGGGCGTGCCATTTCTTTAGAAAGCCCCGATAACTCAATGAGTTGTCGGGGCTTTTGCGTTTCTATTGTGCCAAATCTCATTGCACGCTAATCAGTATCTGAGCGTCTACAGCTGACGGGGCGGAGCCAGTGATCAACAAGTGATCTACTTCTGCATTGGTGGGCTATGGTTATTACTCCACATAAGAGGAGAGTGATCATGACATACGTTGATGGATTTGTAGCGGCTGTACCGACAGCGAACAAAGAAAAATACATGGCACACATAGAAATCGCCGCCGAAATGTTCAAAGATTTCGGTGCCTTAAGGGTGGTGGAAACGTGGGGGAATGAAGTGCCGGATGGAGAGGTGACGTCGTTTCCTATGGCTGTGAAAGCTCAAGACAACGAAACCGTGGTGTTCTCATGGGTTGTGTGGCCATCAAAAGAAGTTCGAGATCTGGCATGGCAACAGATCTCGGATGATCCGCGAATGAGCCCAGAGCAAAATCCTATGCCGTTCGATGGTAAACGAATTATTTATGGTGGTTTTGAGGTCATTTTGGACCAGTAATCATCGACTGTGTAGGCGATATCTAAGGCGCAGTTACCAGCCATGCGTTGCCACTCGATTGTACTAAGCGATAAGACTCGAATTGATCGAGCTTTATTCATCAATTCGAGTTATTTTAGCTTGTTCAACGCTGAATGCGTTCTTGGTGTGAATTGGCCTTCGAGTGGGTGAGGTAGACATGGATTATCTTCTTTTAGTTTTGGGTCTGATGTTGTTGATTGCCGGAGCTGACGGTTTGGTAAAAGGGGCAGCGAGACTCGCCGCCAAAGTGGGTATTCCAAGTCTGGTTATTGGTCTAACGGTTGTCGCTTTTGGCACCAGTGCGCCCGAGTTGGCTGTGAGTATCAATTCTGCCGTTTCCAACAAGACCGAACTGGCGATAGCCAACGTTGTCGGCAGTAACATTTTTAACGTTCTGTTTATCCTAGGTTTAGCGGCCGTCATTACGCCACTCACCATCTCAAAGCAGTTGATTCGCCAAGATGTGCCCATCATGGTTGGTTTAAGTGCGCTGGTCTTCTATATGGCGACAGATGGGCGATTAAGCCTACTGGATTGTGGGATTTTAGTCGCGCTATTGGTTGCTTACACTGCGTTTCTTTTTGTCCAGGGGAAGCGCAGTGAGGCCGAAGCGGCAGAGGCGAGTGACGATGAAGTCGCTTCATTGACGCAGGGGCACCAACCAGTATGGCAGAGTGCGTTATGGCTCGTCGTTGGTTTAATTCTACTGATTGCCGGCGCGAATTTGTTGGTGAGTAGCGCTGTGAACATTGCGCGAGCCTTTGGTGTTAGCGAAGCGATGATTGGTTTGACGATTCTAGCCATCGGCACCTCTCTTCCTGAGGTCGTGACGTCTATAGTGGCGAGCTTAAAAGGGCAAAGAGACATCGCTGTCGGGAACGTCGTTGGCAGTAATACGTTCAATTTGTTGGCGGTTTTGGGTATATCCGGTCTGTTTAGTGGTGCAGGACTTGTTGGCAACGAGCAGCTCGTCTCACAGGACTTTCCGATCATGCTTGGCGTCGCTTTGTTGTGCTTACCTCTGATGTTGACAGGTGCGATAGTCAGTCGACTGGAAGGAGGGCTCTTTTTTGGCTTGTACTTCCTGTATAGCACCTTCCTGATTGGTGACGTGAGTGATGCAGGCTGGCTGCCCACTTTGTCAATGGTCACTTGGAATGTGGTTTTCCCCATTGGGCTTTCCATTATTGTGATTTCTTTACTCAAAGACTGGTGGAGGCAAAAGCAGAAAAGGAGCTAATATCAGCATTGCCAACTTGTTATCACTGATTGGCGGATTAAATGCCTATTTGGAATCTAATTGTTGGCTAAATATTCCAAATGTGATCAATGTCACAATCATAAATGTGACAGAATGATTACGCTCACCTTCCGCCTTCTACTTGATTTTGATCATCTATCTAGCACGTTGCTTGGGAGTACATTCGCCGCGCTTTTCCCCAACAAATAGATAGGTATCTTGATGACGACTCCGGTTCAATCTGAACGCAAGGTAACGATCGGCTGCTACATTGCGCTGGCGTTTGCGGTTGTGTTTTTCTCTGGTCTGATGCAATCCAATGAATGGTATGGCGTGTTGGACTTTACAACGCTCAATGGCTCTTTCGGTAAAGTTGCGCACGGCGTGACAGAAACCGCGGATGGCGTTCAAGCCGCGACCACTTCTTTCCGTGGTGTCGGTGGTAGTGGTGCGCGTGATGGCTTCATTTTCGCTTTAACTCTTATTCCTACTGTGATGTTCGCGCTTGGCATGATCAATGTGCTTGAGCACTACGGTGCACTGGAAGCGGCGCGCAAGCTGCTGACACCATTGCTTCGCCCAGTCATGGGTATTCCGGGTAACACAGGCTTGGCGTTGATCGCCTCTTTGCAAAGTACGGATGCCGGCGCGGCGATGACGCGTCAGCTGAAAGACGAAGGCCAACTGACCAAACGTGAAACCGATGTGTTCACTATGTTCCAGTTCACCGCAGGCGCGACCATTGTCAACTTCTTCTCATCTGGTGCGGTTCTATTTACGTTAACGCTCGCGGACGGCTCTCTCGCGGTAACTTCGTCTATCGGCCTTGCGGTATTAGTGATGTTCGCATTTAAGATCATTGGTGCGAACCTATTCCGCATTTACGTCAATCTGACGGAAGGCAAAGAAGAGAAATCTGACGACAAGCAAAACAAAGAAACACTGACCGAGGAGACCGCATAATGGGTGACGTAAAAGCGAAAAAGCCAATGGTGACGGACATCTTCGTCGAAGGCGCGAAAAAAGGCTGGGTGATTGCAACCACATCGACGGTGCCAAACGTATTGATGGCGTTTGTGATCATTGCGGCGTTGCAAATCACAGGTGCTTTGGATCTGATGGGTACTGTGTTTGCACCTGTGATGGCGGTATTTGGTCTGCCTGGTGAAGCGGCAGCGGTACTGATTGGTGCATGGATGTCGATGGGCGGCGCGGTTGGTGTCGTGATCACCCTATTTGACCAAGGCATTCTCAATGGCGCGCACATTGCGATTCTTGCGCCTGCCATCTACTTGATGGGTTCACAGATTCAATACATGGGTCGTATCCTTGGCCCAATTGGCACTGAAGGACGCTACATCCCAGTGATGATTGCCATTTCGGTACTCAACGCATTTGGCGCCATGCTTGTCATGAACCTATTTGTGTAAGGGGGAGGCGATGTCATTTTCTCTCCAAACGTATTTAGATGAGCTGCGCCCGCTAGTCAATGTCGATTGCGGCACGTACACGACTGAGGGCATTGAGGTCATCGCTCAGCAGTTTGAGCAGAAGTTCCTCGAGATGGGTGGCTGGAACGTCAAACGCATTGACTGCACCAAAGCGGGTGTCGGGCTTGAAATTCGCAACAAACCTGACGCTGAGCAGATCGATGTGATGCTGATTGGTCACATGGATACCGTCTTTCCTGTCGGCACCGCTGCGCAGCGTCCGATGACGGTCGATGCAGAGAAAGCTTACGGCCCAGGTGTGTCTGACATGAAATCAGGCTTGCTCAATGTGGTGTATGCGATGCGTGACCTTGAGGCAAGCGTATTGGATGCGCTGTCGATCTGTATCTGCATGAACCCAGATGAAGAGACCGGTTCACTTTACTCGCAAGATTGGTTGCAATCGGTCGCGAAAAACGCCAAACACGTTCTTGTGGCTGAAGCGGCGCGCGCCGACGGCAGCTTGGTCAAAGCTCGTAAAGGCATGGCGCGTTACAAGATTGATTTTCATGGTATCGCGGCACACGCGGGTAATGAGCCAGAGAAAGGCCGTAGCGCCGTGACGGAAATGGCAAACTGGATTCTAGCCATAAACGAGATGACCAATTTTGAGTCAGGCACGACTTTGAATGCCGGTGTGGTTTCAGGTGGCGCAGGCGCAAACATTGTTCCAGATTTGGCGCAAGTTATCGTCGATGTGCGCTTTTGGAGCAACGAAGAGTATGACGATGTCGATACACGCCTGAATGGATTAACCTCGACGCCATTTGTTGACGGTGTGCGTGTTGCCCTTGAGCGTGAAGCTTACAAGCCATCCATGGTACCGAGTGACAAAACCGAGAGTTTGATGGCGTTAGTAGAGGAAGCGGCCGATGAGTTGTCAATCCAAATGGGTTGGCAAGCGGTAGGCGGCGGTTCAGATGCCAACTGCACAGCCATCCTAGGTGTACCTACACTTGATGGATTAGGTCCGGTTGGTGCGGGATTCCACAGCGATCAAGAGTACTTACTGCTTGAGTCTATCGAGCCACGTATCCAGCTGTTACAGCGCGTACTCGGTAAGCTCGCCAAATAGCGAAGTAATTGTTGTGGGTGATCGGGACTCGCACAACGGTTGATGAGCTTAAGCCTCACACTCTTGGGTGTGGGGCTTTTTTTAGATTGGCATTATTTTTGCGTGCTTGTGCCGTATCGCATCTGTACATGGCGAAGGGTTTTCGGTAGCATAGCGGTCCTTTTCGTGTTTCAAACGACCACTTTCTCCGCGAGTTTCAGTTAGCTTCCAGTCATAATGCGCAGTATTCATTCCAAAATTAAACCCGAGTTTGAACCTCTCCTGTCTGAATTGGCGCTGCATGCATTGTTGCATTTGCGCACCAACCACAACGGAAAAGTACTGGCTCGAAAATCGCGCAATGATATTAACGACATTCTTTCTGCATGGTTGAATAAAGCCGCCAACAGTAAGAAATACAAGCCGTTCAAGAAGAAAGTACGCTCTATGGTGACCCATGCGCGCTCGCAGCGCCTCGATATGGAAGCCATGCTCGATAACTTATTGAGCCCGATGAGTGGCGACGAGTTACCTCATCTTGATAGCTTCTTGCTGCTGATTAATCAGTTAGAAAAAGAGCTCAATACCACCGTTCTCGTCTCAAGCCCTGAAGCGGTAGACTTAGCGTATAACCCGACGGGTTGTCTGCTGTGCGTGCTGTCTGCCGATCTCAATGGTCACTTTGACCGCCGAAATCGCTTGGTACAAAGTGTCTCTATGCTAATTCGCGGTGCGCACGGTGAAAAGCACGCGTTTTTGCGCACTATCTACACGTCTTCGATTTTTGATCACCAAATGGATTACGAAGACGAAAACTTCGTGCGAATCACGCTTTCCTTGCGCTAAGCGCCTGATTTTCTTTCAGCGCGCTTTTTCTCCTACAATCTGTTTTTAACGCCTTGTTTTTCTTCGTGATAATGAAGACGGTTTGGTGATCTTGTCACAAAAAATTCACACAGATTGGGCTTGAGATAAAACGAAGATTTCATCATATTGTAATTAAGTTGTCATAAAGAGAAAAATAACGAGGAGAATCTATGCAACATCATGAAATGATCGAACCCACTAACTTTGGTGTGATTAGCCGTACTTGCCTGTTCTCATTGGTCGGTATTCTCGGCGTTTTCGCACTGATCTAGTCGATTATCGGGCTGTATTTCGTTACGCGATCGATATCGTACTTCCGATACAGTATAGAGGCGATGCCTTAGTCTTCGATTAAGGCAGCCTTTCTCTTTATAACTCATGCTATCGGCCATCTCAGGCTTTCTTATCTCGAGCGCTCTTTTTCAATCCCGCTCACACTTTCTCTTGCTACTCTCTGCAACATTTTGCTAACGTCGGCGACAACACTCATTACATTGGGCCGTCTATGTCCTCGTTGTCATCTTTAGCGCTTACTCACCGTTTTTATCAACTGCCTAAGGTGTTTTACATGCCTGTTGAAGCAACGCCACTTAGCAACACGCGTTGGGTAAGTTGGAACGCATCACTCGCCGCACAGTTTTCACTGGATGAGTCCCTGCCATCGGGCGATCTAAAAGCGTTTTTGGCGGGCGAGCAACGCGTTGAAGATTGGCCATCATTAGCCATGAAGTACGCGGGGCATCAGTTTGGTGTCTACAACCCTGATTTAGGTGACGGTCGTGGACTATTACTCGGAGAGCTAAAGGACGCCAAAGGTGAAGTCTACGATTTACACCTTAAGGGGGCGGGACTGACTCCGTATTCACGTATGGGCGATGGACGAGCGGTCCTACGCTCAACCATTCGTGAGTATTTGGGCAGCGAAGCGATGGCGGGTTTGGGCATTCCAACCACTCGCGCTTTAGGTATGCTCGCCAGCGATACCCCCGTCTATCGAGAGAAACAGGAGCGCGGTGCATTGCTGCTGCGTGTGGCGCGCAGCCACCTACGTTTTGGTCACTTTGAGCACTTCTTTTACACCAATCAGTTGAGTGAACTGCGTCTGTTGGCAGACAAAGCGATTGAGTGGTATTGGCCAGAGTGTCAAACCGCCACTAAGCCTTATTTGGCGATGTTTGAACAGATCGTCGAGCGCACCGCTCACATGATCGCTATGTGGCAAGCGGTGGGCTTTGCGCACGGCGTCATGAACACGGACAATATGTCGATCCTTGGTGAGACGTTTGATTACGGGCCATTTTGTTTTCTGGATGATTATGATCCGCAGCTTATCTGCAACCACTCTGACTACCAAGGGCGTTATGCGTTTGATCAGCAGCCGCGCATCGCATTGTGGAATTTGTCCGCGCTTGCCCATGCGTTGTCACCGTTGGTCGATAAAGCCGATCTGGAGCAGGGGCTCGGTCAATTTGAGTCAGTGCTAAACAGGGAATTTAGCGCCATCATGCGCAAAAAATTAGGCCTCAAGACCAAATTAGATCAAGACCCTCAGCTCTTTAGCGCCATGTTTGAGTTATTGGCTCAGCAGAGCGTAGACTATTGCCGCTTTATGCGCGCATTGTCGATGCTCGATAGTGAACCAGAGCAGAACGTCATCGATTTATTTGTTGATAGAGCGGCTGCGAGTGAATGGTTGTCGCTCTATTTAGCGCGTTGTGAATGTGAAGTGGATGAGAGCGGAGCACCTGTTAGCGCGCGTGATCGCTGCGCTGCGATGCGTCAGGTCAATCCCAAATACATTCTGCGAAATTACTTGGCGCAGATGGCAATCGACAACGCCGAACAGGGGGATTATCAACTGGTCAACGAGCTCGCGCTGGTGCTTCAATCTCCGTACGACGAGCACCCGAATTTTGAACATTTTGCGGCGTTGCCACCGGATTGGGGCAAACGGCTTGAAATCAGTTGTTCTTCTTAATTGACCATCTACTGATAGATGACTCGCTTAATGTTAAAAACTTGTGAGCTCCATTTGTTTTCTGTTCAAAAAATAAGGATTTATCGGTCACACCGCGGGTGAGAACTGTCTAGACTGTGAGCTAACACCATAGGCAGTGATTGGCGAAATGAACAGTAAAATACTTGTTGTGGATGATGATCAGGAGATCCGCGAGCTTTTGGATGAGTATTTGTCTAAATCGGGCTTCCATGTGGAAGCCGTGGCAGAAGGACAAGCACTTAAGCAGCATCTTGATGTAAAAGGTTACCCTGATCTGATTTTGTTGGATGTGATGTTGCCCGGCGAAGATGGCTTTGCATTGTGCCAGGCGATTCGTCGTGAGTCCAACGTGCCCATCATTATGCTAACGGCGGTGTCGGATGATATGGATCAGGTGGTGGGTCTTGAGCTCGGTGCTGACGATTACATCGCTAAGCCGTTCAATCCACGTCAATTGATGGCGAGAATCAAAGCGGTACTGCGCCGCGCCCAAGTGGTCGAAGAGAAAGGCTCGGAGCCGACCAGCTTACCCAAAACCATCGTATTTGGCGATTGGCAGCTCGATACCTTGGCACACAAAATTACCCATACCACGACAGGGGAACAACACGATTTATCTGGGAGTGATTTTGCCCTGCTGATGCTGTTTCTTACTCGCCCCAATGAAGTGCTGGATAGAGACACCATCTCCTTTGCGACCCGGGGCAGAGAAGCGCTGCCTTTTGAGCGTGGTATTGATGTGCAGCTCAGCCGGTTGCGCCATCGGTTGGGTGACTCGGCCAAATACCCTCAGTACATCAAAACCATGCGTGGCAATGGCTATATTCTTGCTGTGCCCGTTAGCGTTGAACATTAACAGCTTACCGAGTCAGACAAAGTGATGAAGTGGTTATTGCGCTTACTGAAACCCAATTCGTTGGTGACCCGGACACTCGGCCTTACCGTGTTGGCGGTGGTGATCGCGCAGGGTATAGCCACCTCCATCTGGTATACCGAGTCTAAGCACAAAGAGCTTGCAGGGATCCGAGACGCCTCGCAAAGCATGGCCAACATGTTTGCCTCTACGGTGACCTTTTTTCAGTCTCTACCGACTGGCTATCGCCATATCGTGCTTGATCAAATTCGCAATATGGGCGGCACGCGCTTTTTTGTCTCGTTCAACAAAGAGCGATTGATTGTCGACCCTATTGACGATACACGCCTAAAACGCGCCTCAATCAATGCTGTGACAACGGTGCTCAAGCAGAAGCTGCCTCGCGCTCGCTCGATAGACGTCAACTTCTCCCAGCCAGAAAACCTGCGCTTGCTAAAAAACGACATTTATTTGCACGATTTACCGAAATCGTGGGCGCATCACACGCTCACATTGTCACCGATTGATCCTCCGGTATTGGTGGTACAAATCGAACTGAATGAGCACGAGTGGCTCTACATCGCCGCCTTGTTGCCTGCGCCATACGTGACGTTGGATGACACCTTGATTGGCCGAGAGCAGATTTTATTCCTCTTCTTTTCCACCACCTTGCTGCTTGCCTTGACCTATTTACTGATGCGTCGGCAAGTGAAACCCTTGAAGCGTTTGGCCAAAGCCGCCAATGACATGAGTATGGATGTCGATCAGCCGCCTTTGGCCGAAGATGGCGCTCGTGAGCTGGTGGTGGCGACGCGTGCGTTCAATCGTATGCAGCAGCGTATTCGGCGCTACACTGCCGACCGTGAGCATCTGTTCTCTGCCATTTCACATGACTTAAAAACACCCATTACGCGTCTAAGGCTGCGAGCCGAGCTACTGGAAAGTGACGTGAAACGCAGAAAATTCAATAAAGACCTCGACGAGTTGGAAATGATGGTTAAAGGCGCGCTGCAATGTGTGCGCGATACCGACTTGCACGAGAACAATGCCTACATTGACCTCAATGAGATGATCCTCTCTGTCATTGAGCCCATGAACCACAAGCAACATTGCGTCGACTTTACCCCGATGACTATGGAGCCGATCGTCGCGAAGCCTTTGGCGATTAAGCGAGTACTCACTAACTTACTCGATAACGCAGTGAAATATGGTAAGCGTGCGTCTGTCACGATTGAAGTCCAGCGCGAGTGGATCACGGTGACGATTGATGACTGCGGCCCAGGTATTCCAGAAGATAAGTTGGAAGCGGTGTTTGAACCTTACTTTCGTTTGGCAGAAGATGATCAAGGTCACGGCCTTGGGCTTGGCATCTGCCGCAACATTTTGCACGGACACGGCGGAGATCTCATTATTAGTAATCTCCCGCAGCGTGGTTTACGCGCGCAACTCTTTATTCCACCTGGCCTTGAAGTGTAATGTAACTGAATTGTTACATTGGCTTTACGATTTGTTTCAATCTTCTTTTTCTAGTCGGATAGACTCAATAACGTTCAAGCACGAAGTGAACGGGTCAGTTTGACGTCGACCCAGATGTCTAATCCAAAAACATGGAAGATAACAATGAAAATGAAGAAAACCCTACTTACCTTATCCCTCCTTGCTGCCTCTGCTTTCTCCCAAGCGGGCGAAGTCGAAGTACTCCACTGGTGGACTGCCGGTGGTGAAGCAAAATCTGCAGCAGTATTGAAACAGATGCTCGAAGAGCAAGGCCACAGCTGGAAAGACTTTGCGGTTGCTGGTGGTGGCGGTGAGTCTGCGATGACCGTGTTGAAAACCCGCGCTGTATCGGGCAACCCACCGTCAGCGGCACAAATCAAAGGTCACGACATTCAAGAATGGGGCGGCCTAGGCTTTTTGACCTCACTTGATGACACGGCCAATCAAGAGAAGTGGGACAGCATCTTGCCTTCGGTGGTCACGAAAGTGATGAAGTTTGATGGCGAATACGTCGCCGTGCCAGTGAACGTTCACCGTGTTAACTGGGTATGGGCAAACCCAGAAGTATTGAAAAAATCCGGCGTAGAACTGCCAAAGACATTGGATGAGTTCTTCGTTGCAGCCGACAAGATCAAAGCGGCAGGTTACATTCCATTGGCGCACGGGGGCCAACCATGGCAAGACGCGACAGTCTTTGAAGCGGTGGCGCTCGATGTGCTCGGCAGTGAAGATTACAACAAAGCGTTTGTTGACCTAGATATGGATGTGCTCGCTGGCGACAAAATGGTCGAGGTGTTCACCAAGTTTAAGAAAATGCGCGATTACATCGACGCCAACTCACCAGGTCGTGACTGGAACGTTGCCACCTCTATGGTGATCAACGGTGAAGCCGCCATGCAAATCATGGGTGACTGGGCGAAAGGTGAGTTCTCTGCTGCAGGTAAAGTACCGGGTAAGGATTACATCTGTGCACCAGCGCCAGGTACTGACGGTCAGTTCACCTTCAACATCGATAGCTTTGCGTTCTTTGAGCTCAGCAATGCTGATAATCAAAAAGCGCAGCAAGATTTGGCGAAAACCATCTTGACCAAAGAGTTCCAAGAAGTCTTCAACCTCAACAAAGGCTCGATTCCAGTGCGTCTAGATATGGACATGAGCGCGTTTGACCAGTGTGCATTGGATTCGATGGCAACCTTTAAAGCCAGTGCAGAGTCAGGTGACCTAGTGCCAAGTATGGCGCACGGCCTAGCGACGACCAGTTACGCGCAAGGTGCTATCTATGACGTCGTGACCAACTTCTTCAACGATGCGAATGCGGATCCAAAAGAAGCGGCACAGAAACTGTCAAAAGCGGTAAAAGCGGCGATTTTCTAACCTTCGCTTAGCATTACTTCACACCCCAAAGGGCGCTTCGGCTTGTGGGGAGCCAAGCGCCCTTTCCTTAACCATCTGACGGTGATGGTGTCAGATGAGAAGACGTAAGGAATCGTTATGGAGCATGTTGTATCTAGGAATGCAAACAAGTCTGCACCAAAGCTCAGCTTTGCAGACAGGTTGCAACGCTGGCTGCCGAAAATTGTACTTGCGCCGACTATGTTAGTGACCGTGGTGTGTATCTACGGCTACATTTTTTGGACGGCGGCATTGTCATTGACGAACTCGCGTTTCCTACCGAGCTTTAAGTTTGTCGGCTTTGCTCAGTATGAAAGGCTAATGGAAAATGATCGTTGGATTACATCCATTTCCAATCTAGGCATTTTTGGCCTGATGTTTATGTTGGTCGCCATTGTGTTGGGCGTCGGTCTCGCTATCTTGCTGGATCAGAATATTCGCCAAGAAGGGGCGATCCGAACTATATACCTCTACCCAATGGCCCTGTCCTTTATCGTGACGGGTACCGCGTGGAAGTGGATTCTCAACCCAGGTCTGGGTATCGAAAAACTGATGCAAGACTGGGGCTTCACCAGCTTTAAATTTGACTGGTTAGTCAATTCTGAAATGTCGGTGTACACGTTGGTGATAGCAGCGGTGTGGCAATCTTCTGGCTTTGTGATGGCGATGTTTTTAGCGGGCTTGCGCGGTATTGATTCATCGATCATCAAAGCGGCGCAAATTGATGGCGCGAATCTACCGACCATCTACATGAAAATTATTTTGCCTTGTTTACGTCCGGTGTTCTTCAGCGCCGTAATTATTACCTCGCACATTGCGATCAAGAGTTTTGACCTCGTTACCGCCATGACGGCCGGTGGCCCGGGTTACTCCTCAGATTTACCTGCGCTCTTTATGTACGCGCACTCCTTTACCCGTGGCCAAATTGGCCTAGGTGCTGCCAGTGCCATGATGATGCTGGCCGGGATATTGGCCATCTTGGTGCCATATTTGTACTCAGAACTTAGGGAGAAGAAGTCATGACCAAAAACATGAACATGGCTCGCCTGATCATTTATGCCGGGTTGCTATTCTTCTGCTTAGTGTACTTGATGCCGCTGTTTGTCATGGTGATCACCTCATTTAAAACCTTGCCAGACATCAAGGCCGGTAACCTGATGTCGTTGCCGACCGAGTGGGTATGGGACGCATGGTACAAAGCGTGGGACAGCGCTTGTACGGGCGTAAAATGTGAAGGCGTCAAAGGTTACTTCTGGAACTCGTTCCAGATGGTGATTCCCGCGGTGGCGATTTCTACCTTACTGGGGGCGTTTAATGGTTACGTGGTGACAAAGTGGCAGTTTAAAGGCTCAAACTTGTTCTTTAGCTTGTTGCTGTTTGGTTGCTTTATTCCATTCCAGGTGATTTTGCTGCCAATGGCCGCGGTACTGGGCAAATTGGGTCTAGCCAACACTACGACAGGTTTGGTGATCGTTCACGTCATCTACGGTATGGCCTTTACCACGCTGTTTTTCCGCAACTTCTACATCGGTATTCCTGATGAGCTGGTTAAAGCGGCGAAGCTGGATGGCGCAGGCTTTTTTACCATCT
>NZ_JCBDGX010000053.1:0-8955 GCF_059834345.1 Vibrio sp. R11-SG3-ISO3-SZ | reverse complement strand
GATGCTCGAGAATCAAACCGTTTAGGGTTCTTGGGCCATCGGTAGGGAAGTCCCACTTGAGACCTTTATTGATATCACGGATGTTGGCGCTGCCCTCAATCAAGAAACTGCCATCACGTTGCGGGGTAATCTCATCCGACAAACTTGGCGTGATAGAAGTGGTGAACTCACCGACGATCTCTTCCAAAATATCTTCCAACGTAATGAGACCTATGATGTCGCCATACTCATCAACAATCAGACCAATCCGCTCTTTGTTGCGCTGGAACTTAAGCAGTTGGACATTGAGTGGCGTGCCTTCTGGGATAAAGTAGACTTCATCGGCAGCGCGTAGCAGGGTCTCTTTGGTCGACTCGTTTTTCTCTAGCATCAAGCGATAAGACTCACGCAAACGCAGCATGCCCACCACTTCGTCAATTTGACCGCGATACAGCACCACGCGCCCGTGCGGTGAGTGAGACAATTGACGCACAATCGATTTCCAATCGTCGTTGATATCAATGCCGGTGATTTCGTTTCTCGGCACCATGATGTCATTCACCGTCACATGCTCTAAATCGAGAATGGAGATCAACATATCTTGGTGGCGTCTTGGGATCAGGCTGCCCGCTTCGTTCACCACGGTGCGCAGTTCTTCCGAGCTCAGGTGATCTTCGCCATTGTGGTCGACTTTAATCCCAAGTAAGCGGATAAAACCATTAGTGATGAGGTTAACGAACAGCACCAGCGGCGAGAGCAGCTTCATTAAAATACCAAGCAAGATACTGCTGGTGTAAGAGACTTTTTCTGGGTAGAGCGCTGCGAGGGTTTTCGGCGTGACTTCGGCAAAAACCAGCACCACAAGCGTCAGAGCACCGGTTGCGATAGCCACCCCTAAATCTCCGTATAGACGCATACCAATGATGGTGGCGATGGCGGAGGCTAGAATATTGACTAAGTTGTTACCAATCAGAATCAAACCTATCAAACGATCGGGCCTATCGAGCAGCTTTTCTACGCGCTTAGCGCCTTTATGGCCATTGTTCGCGAGGTGCTTTAAGCGGTATCGGTTGAGAGACATCATCCCTGTTTCTGAACCGGAGAAATATCCTGAAATTACAATCAGACACGCGAGTAGCGCAAATAAGATACCCGTTGATATGTCGTCCAAAGCTTAATGATTCCTTGTTATGTTTGATTAATTTATCGCCCAGTGTTGCGGCTAAGTCAATATCACTTCACGAACGAAGCGACTGCCAAAATAGGCGAGCGTCAACAGGGTTGCACCGGCAACGGCGAACCAAGTGACTTTGCGTCCGCGCCAACCTTTATGGAAGTGGCCCCATAACAGCACGCTGTACACAATCCAAGCGATGAAAGAGAGAATCGCTTTATGGGCTTTTCCTTGGGCGAACATGTCCTGAACAAAGACAAATCCAGTGATTAATGTTCCGGTGAGGAGTAAGGTGCCCACCATGATGATGTTGAAAAGCTGACGTTCCACCATCATTAAAGGAGGAAGGTTTGGGTTAATCGCCAGTGCTTTCTTCGCTTTGAGCTTGTGATCCAACCAAGCCAGTTGTAGAGCGTACAGAGCGCCGATACTGAGAGTTGAGTATGAAAACAGCGCAAGAGAGATGTGGATCAGCAGTTTAGGGTCTTGCTCTAAATGGGTGATGAAAGTGCTAGGCAGAAACGCCGCTGCGCTTAAGTTGATAGCGGAAAAGCTGTAAACGACAGGCAACAAAAACCACAGTCGTGTTTTGAGCATCGACGCGCTCATCACCAAAGAGATAATGAAGCTGATGAGAGAGGCGACATTGAGAATGCTTAAGTTTTGCCCCGAGGCTTCAATGATCAGATCGCTTAATAGCCACGCGTGAAAAACCAGTGCCAGAGACGCACTGATCAACACGGTTTTTGAGCGGATACCGGTTTGGTGAACCAGTCCCGGAACGATAGTCGCAATTGCGAGCAGATACAGCACTGCAGCGGCTACGGCAATTAAGTTGTCCATTCTTCTCTTGGTGGTGGTGGATTTTTAACAAATTATACCCTGCATCAACAGCTTGAGCCATGACTTATCTGTGTCATTTATTCGAGTTGAGAGATCAAATCATCACGCAACCGTGCAAAGCGCCACTTGGCTAAGGTATACTCTTAGTAATTGTCGCTCAATTTTAGGTAGTGGCGTCGTCTACGCAAGCCACTCAGTGTAAAGAGACTAAGATGTTTGAGAATTTAACGGATCGTTTATCCAGAACGCTGAAGAACATCAGCGGTAAAGGTCGTCTGACCGAAGACAACATAAAAGAAACGCTGCGTGAAGTCCGCATGGCGTTGCTCGAGGCTGACGTTGCACTGCCTGTCGTTCGCGATTTTATCAAGCGAGTGAAAGAAGCGGCAGTGGGCGTAGAGGTCTCCAAATCGCTCACGCCAGGGCAAGAGTTCATCAAAATTGTTCAAGGTGAACTGGAAACCGTCATGGGCGAGTCCAATGAGGCACTAAACCTCGCGGCTCAGCCACCCGCGGTGATTTTGATGGCCGGTCTGCAAGGTGCGGGTAAAACCACCTCTGTGGGTAAGCTGTCTAAATTCCTTAAGGAAAAAGACAAGAAGAAAGTCTTGGTCGTGTCTGCTGATGTGTATCGCCCAGCGGCGATCAAACAGCTAGAAACCCTAGCGCAAGACATCGGTGTTGACTTTTTCCCATCGAGCGCTGATCAAAAGCCGATTGATATTGCCAATGCCGCCATCGATCACGCGAAGAAGAAATTCTACGATGTGTTAGTGGTCGATACCGCGGGTCGTTTAGCGATTGATGAGCAAATGATGGGCGAAATCCAGCAGCTTCATAGTGCGATTAATCCTGTGGAAACGCTGTTTGTTGTTGACGCGATGACAGGTCAAGATGCGGCGAATACCGCGAAAGCCTTTGGAGAAGCGCTACCGCTGACCGGGGTTATCCTGACCAAAGTGGATGGTGATGCTCGTGGTGGTGCTGCGCTGTCGGTGCGTCACATTACAGGGAAACCGATCAAGTTCTTGGGTGTGGGTGAGAAAACCGACGCGCTAGAGCCGTTCCACCCTGATCGCGTCGCCTCGCGTATTTTGGGAATGGGTGATGTTCTCTCTTTGATTGAAGACTTGCAGCGCAATGTCGACCATGAGAAAGCCGAGAAACTGGCGAAGAAATTCAAAGAGAAGAAAGGCTTCGATTTGGAAGACTTCCGTGAGCAGCTCGGTCAGATGCAAAACATGGGCGGCATGATGGGGATGATGGACAAGTTGCCAGGTATGAGTAACTTGCCAGACAATGTCAAAGACAAAGTTGACGACAAGATGTTTAAGCAGATGGAAGCGATCATTAACTCGATGACCATGAAAGAGCGTCAACGTCCAGACATTATTAAAGGTTCGCGCAAGAAACGCATTGCTGCCGGTTCTGGTGTGCAAGTGCAAGATGTGAACCGCTTGCTTAAGCAGTTTACCCAAATGCAGAAGATGATGAAGAAAATGCAAAAGGGTGGCATGAAAGGCATGATGCGCAACATGCAAGGCATGATGGGCGGAATGGGAGGCGGCGGCGGCTTCAACCCGTTTGGTCGTTAACTGAAACACCAGTCCGTTTCGCTCTATACAAGGCTTAGCCGTGGTGCTAAGCCTTTCGGTTTTTTATTTTCAAGGTGTTAGCTAAGTCACAATCTTAAATCCGGTTTTATGGTGGTGAAAAAATAGCTAAAGACCTTGCAATGCGTCGGAATAAGAGTAAAATTCCGGAGCTTTATTTTGGCACGAGACCCCAAACTGTTTAGTAATAGACCACAACGGTTTACTGATAGATAGTTTCTGGGGTTAATTTTATTTTTGAGAAAGCAAAGAGGACGACATGGTAACCATTCGTTTGGCACGTCACGGCGCTAAGAAGCGTCCATTTTATCAAATCGTAGTAGCGGACAGCCGCAATGCTGCAACTGGCCGTTTCATCGAGAAAGTAGGTTTCTTTAACCCTACTGCTCAAGGTCAAGAAGAAGGTCTACGTCTAGACCTAGACCGCGTTAACCACTGGGTTGGTCAAGGCGCGTCTCTATCTGACCGCGTAGCTAAGCTAGTTAAAGACGCTCAAAAAGCGGCTTAATTCTTACTCTATAAGTAGTAATTAGCTTATGTCGATGAAAGGTAAAGAAACGATGAGCAATGACAAGATTGTTGTAGGCAAGTTTGGTGCTACTTACGGCATTCGTGGTTGGCTTAAAGTTTTTTCCTACACAGACGAGGCTGAAAGCTTATTTGATTACAACCCTTGGTTTGTTAACCATAAAGGGGAGTGGGTCGAGTACAAAGTGGAAACGTGGAAGCGCCATAACAAAGGTATGGTGGTGAAGCTGGAAGGTCTGGATGTTCGCGAAGACGCGCATCTGTTGACTAACTTTGAAATTGCTATTGACCCTGCAGTATTACCAGAATTGTCAGAAGATGAATTCTACTGGCGTGAATTGTTTGGCATGCAAGTCGTGACGACAAAAGGTTATGACCTTGGTGTGGTGACGGACATGCTCGAAACCGGCTCAAACGATGTTTTGGTAGTCAAAGCAAATCTAAAAGATGCTTTTGGCCAAAAGGAACGATTAATTCCGTTCCTTGAAGAGCAAGTGATCATTCAAGTTGATCGCACTGCTCAACGGATCGAAGTTGACTGGGATCCTGGATTCTAACTCCCAAGTAATGAGGCTTTAGGGCATGTGGGTTGGCGTAATTAGCCTGTTTCCTGAAATGTTCCGCAGCGTTACTGAGTTCGGAGTAACAGGTCAAGCGGTTAAAAAAGGGTTGTTGTCGGTAGAGACATGGAATCCTCGAGATTTCACTCACGACAAGCATCGCACTGTCGATGATCGACCCTACGGTGGTGGTCCAGGTATGTTAATGATGGTGCAGCCATTGCGCGATGCCATTCATGCTGCCAAACAGGCCTCACCGGGTAAGACGAAGGTGATTTACCTCTCTCCTCAAGGTCGAAAACTCGATCAGCAGGGAGTCGAAGAGCTGGCTAGCAATGAGAACTTGCTTCTTATTTGCGGTCGCTACGAAGGGGTAGATGAGCGCATCATTGAGTCTGAAGTTGACGAAGAATGGTCAATCGGTGACTTTGTGATGACAGGGGGAGAGATCCCTGCCATGACCTTAATTGACTCTGTCTCTCGGTTTGTACCGGGGGTACTGGGCGATTTTGCGTCAGCAGAAGAAGACTCTTTTGCCAATGGCTTGTTGGATTGTCCTCATTACACCCGTCCTGAAGTGTTGGAAGGAAAAGAAGTACCCGCGGTACTGAAATCTGGCAACCACAAGGACATTCGTCGTTGGCGACTGAAACAGTCGCTCGGCCGTACCTGGATTAGAAGACCAGAGCTCCTGGAAAACCTAGCTCTGACTGACGAACAGGAACTACTACTAGCTGAGTTCATTAAAGAGCATCATGCTAAGTAACCTATTAAATTTAGTATCAGTTTATTCTAGGAATATTGAAAATGAGTAACATCATCAAAGCTCTTGAAGAAGAGCAAATGAAAAAAGACCTACCTAACTTCGCACCTGGTGACACAGTTGTCGTTCAAGTTAAGGTAAAAGAAGGTGACCGTGAGCGTCTACAGGCTTTTGAAGGCGTTGTAATCGGTATCCGTAACCGTGGTCTACACTCTGCATTCACTGTACGTAAGATTTCTAACGGTGAAGGTGTTGAGCGTACGTTCCAAACTCACTCTCCAATGGTTGATAGCATTGAAGTTAAACGCCGCGGTGCAGTACGTCGTGCCAAACTGTACTACCTACGTGAGCGTTCTGGTAAGTCAGCTCGTATCAAAGAGAAACTTGCTAAGAAGTAATGCTATAACTAGCGTTCTCATAGTATTAGCGGAGGCCAATTGGCCTCCGCTTTTTTGTACTTAATCATCCCGAGAGAATTGAACCACTTTAATACTGATCTTCCGACCATCCATCACTGTCGGACATATCGGGGGCACCGGCAATGGTGTTTTCTTCATCGGCCCACTCGCCGAAATCGATCATTTGACACTGTTTACTGCAAAACGGGCGGTGAGGGCTTTTTTCGCTCCACTCGACGTTTTGGCCGCACTGTGGGCATGGAACCACGGTAATCTTAGACATCATGCTTTCCTATTTCTTCGGAGTTTAGCCGCAGTATACCGAACTTAGCGCCGCGCTTCATTAAACAGCGGGATGCCGATAGCAAAGGGTGAGCGATGCCGATGGCAAAGAGTGAGATTAGCAGCAGACGGCCAATTTAAATGGAATGCTCGAGGCACTGGCTTGGCCAGATTCAAAGTCGATGAACTTGATGGCGAAACGGTTTTTATGCCCGGAGATCATCGGGTAAACGCCCGTTTCTAGGGGGATTTCAAGACGTAGAATGTTGGCCTCTGTCGCATCACTCTGATAGAAGCCGTTGTTGGCAAGGCGCTCTCGCAGTTGACCGGTTTCACGCGTAAGACGCAGCCACAGTTTCAACGCTTGTGTCAGTGGGGCCAGGTTGGTGGACCACTTTTGCGCATCCGCTTGTTTTTTCTCAAGTGGAAGGTGGAGCCAGTGGTGCAGTGCAGGCAAGTCAAAACAGCATGAGCCGCCGGGCAGGTTAAAGCGTTGGCGAATGGCGCTTAAGAAGCGGTCTTCTTTCAGGCTTTGGCCAAAACGCTCCGCCGCCATCAGCTCGCTGTGCACGCCATCAATTTCATCCAATACCGCGCGCAGCATTTCCAGATTAACGCCATCGATATTGAGATAGGCTCGATAGCTAAGGCGCTGCTTTTCGATGTCTTTGGCTAACTCGCTTTTGAGCTGAATCTGCTCAAAGATTTCCAGCAGATCAAACAGGGAGCGGAAGAAGATCAGATGCTGCATTTCGTCACCAAACTGCGCCGCTTTATCCATCTGCGTCAGCAAGGCTTCAACGCGAAGATAAATGCGAGTTTTCTCATTGAGTGGGTGTTCGAAATAGTGCTTGGTCATTGATCAATGGCTCTGGGTTGTACTGCCTTTATTCTCACAGATTTTCCCTACAGATTTCTAGGAACTTTTGATGCAATTCTGTGATTTGAGGCAAAAGTTTCTCGTTTGTTGCATCATTTTTAATCACATCATCGGCAATCGCCAAACGTTCCTCTCGGCTTGCTTGCGCACTGAGAATCGCACGGGCTTGTTTTTCGTCGACATTGTCACGGGCCATCGTTCGCTCAATCTGAATTTCTGGCGCCACATCGACCACAAGGACTCGCTGAGCAAGTGCTTGGAGATTGTTTTCCACCATTAGAGGGATCACAAGCAGCGCATAGGGTGAGGTGACCTGCTCAAGCTCGGCGAGCATCTTTTGACGAATCATCGGATGGAGCAGGTTATCCAGCCAGGTTTTCTCTTTGGGATCGGAAAAGATGGCCTCGCGCAGTGCGGCTCGATTCAAGCTACCATCGGCTTGCAACATCGATGCGCCGTAGCGCTCGGAGATGGCTTTTAACCCCTCACTGCCCGGTTCCACCACTTCGCGCGCCACGACATCGGCATCGACAATATCGATGGCAAAGTGTTGCTGAAATAGGTTTGCGACGGTGGTTTTGCCACTGGCAATGCCACCTGTTAATCCAACGATCAACGCCATATTAGATTCCTACCATCTCAGTCAGATACCAATGAAGTAGACCATCGCCCCACATCATACTGATAAAGCCAGCGATCGCCAGATAAGGGCCAAAGGGAAAGGCTTTGTCGATACCTTGCTGCTTGAGCCTGAGTTGAATCAAGCCAAACAGCAGCCCAACCACAGATGAAAGCAAGATGATCATAGGAAGAGCTTGCCAGCCGAGCCATGCGCCAAGGGCGGCGAGCAGTTTAAAATCGCCATAGCCCATGCCCTCTTTGCCAGTGAGTAACTTAAACAGCCAATAGACGCTCCATAGGGCCAAGTAACCGGCCATCGCGCCAATGACGGCATCCTCAAGCGAGACGGGGCTGATGTTCAATAGCGCCAGTGCCAACCCCGCCCACACCAGTGGTAACGTCAACTGATCGGGCAGTAGCATGGTATCGAGGTCGATAAAGGTCGCGCAGAGAAGAACAAAGGTGAACAGCAGCAGCGCGAGGCTCATCGCTGAGAAGCCAAATTGCCAGGCAATCAGTACAGATAGGCCAGCCGACAGCAGTTCAATTAAGGGGTAACGCGCACTGATGGGGGCTTGGCAATGAGCACATTGCCCCCGCAGCATCAGCCAGCTGACCACCGGAATATTATCGATAAGACGCAGTGGCGAGTCGCATTTTGGGCATGTCGAACGGGGAATGCTGAGATTATAGGTACCTTCAGGGGGCGCTATTTTGTACTCAGGGAAGCTCTCGGCGCACTCGCTACGCCACTCTCGCTCCATAATGATGGGTAGGCGGTGGATCACCACGTTAAGAAAGCTGCCAATAATTAAGCCAAACACGCCTGCCAGCGTAGGAAAAAGCCAAGGGTAATACTCAAACAGCGCAATCAAGAGAAGTGCCTTATCCAATCAATAGAGTGCTCATCTTATCCTAATACACTCATTAAGTTAAAGATGGGCAGGTACATAGCCACGACCAATCCTCCCACCACAACACCCAGGAAAATAATGATCAGTGGTTCGAGGATCTTGCCCAAGTTGTCGACCGTGTTATCGACTTCAAACTCGTAGATGGTGGCGATTTTATTGAGCATATCATCAAGTCGCCCCGACTCTTCGCCGATCATCACCATTTGCAGCACCATCTCGGGGAATGACTGCGTATTTCGCATCGCAATATACATTGGCATTCCGGCGGCGGTATCGTCATATACCTTATCAATGGCGGTTTGGTAGTGCAGGTTGTTGGCGGTTTTCGCGGAGGTTTTGAGACTTGAGAGAATCGGAATGCCCGCGCTAAAGCTGGTGGCAAGTGTGCGGCTAAATTTGG